>CALLZX010000286.1 GCA_937858935.1 uncultured Ignavibacteriales bacterium
TTTCCGAAGCCGAACAAAATAATGCAGATGCAATAGTATTTAAAATCAATACATTTGGTGGAAGAGTTGATGCAGCAACACAGATAAAAGATGCAATTCTATCCAGCAAAGTTTTAACAATTGCTTTTATTAATAACCGCGCAATATCGGCAGGCGCTTTGATCGCACTTTCTTGCAACAAAATTGTGATGGTTCCTGGTAGTTCAATAGGTGCTGCAACTGTTGTAGATGAAACAGGACAGAAAGTTGGAGAAAAGTATCAGTCCTATATGCGTTCAGAAATGCGCTCTACTGCAGAGAAGAACGGAAGAAGAACTGATATAGCAGAAGGTATGGTTGATGAAAGAGTTGTTGTTGAAGGTTTATCAGATAGTACAACACTTATTACATTAACATCTGAGGAAGCACATAAATATCTAATCGCAGATACAGTTCTTACAAGTTTTAATGAACTTCTAAGTGCGTTTGATTTGAAAAATGCTGAGGAAGTAGCAATCACATCCAATTGGGCAGAAGATGTGGTTAAGTTTTTAAATAATCCAATTATCTCTTCCATTCTAATTATGATTGGTTTTTTTGGGTTGATGGCTGAAATTAAGACACCAGGTTGGGGAGTTGCAGGAACTACGGGATTAATTGCACTCACATTATTTTTTGGCTCGTCATATATTCTTCAACTAGCATCTATATTAGAAATATTACTTTTTGTGGTAGGATTAGTTTTACTTCTTGCCGAGATATTTGTGATCCCCGGTTTTGGTATTGCTGGTATATCCGGAATCATACTGATCTTTGCTTCAATATTTCTTTCACTTCTTGGTAGTGAGCCATTTATTGATATGCATGCTATATCAATTGCAATCATACAGTTGTCTGGTGCAATGCTTTTTGCTTTAGTGGGAATGTTTTTTCTGGTTAAATATTTACCCAAATCTACAGCATTTAATAAACTAGTTTTATCAGAGTCAGAAAAAGCAGAACATGGATTTGTTTCTTACCCTTCTGAAAAAGATTTAGTTGGAAAACTTGGAATTGCATTTACTACGCTTAGACCAGGCGGTACTGCTGTGATTGATGGCAGAAGAATAGATGTTGTTGCGGATTCTGAATACATTGATAAAGAAGTAAAAATAAAAGTCTTAAGAGTTGAAGGAATTAAAGTTGTTGTAACAGCGGTTAAAGAAAATATTAACTGAAAAGATTGTTAACAAAAAAGCCGGCTTGTAACCGGCTTTTTTTGTTTGGAACTAAATTATAATAACTCTAAGATATTTGTATTAGTTATCACATCTCTTCGAGCACCTTTTTGTTTTCCTTGAGGTGTGTTCGCTTCCATTGTGTAGGATATTTCAAGTCTGGTTTTTGTACGGGATTTAATTTGAACTCCCTTATCAACATCAAAATAAATCTTACCTTCCGCGGTAGAAACCGGTTTTTGGAAAGTATAAATTACATTCCCTTGATTAACTTTTGATTGTCCTGAATATCTAAAATCAATACCGGCATCAATAACAGCAACTCGATTATCATTTAATTTTTCAACACTTTCTAGCTTATAAGTATTTGTATAATTAATTTGATAAACCATTAAAGGTATTGGAGCCTGCTGAATTTGCCAGGATGAATCTTTATAAACCTCTTTATCAGAAACTTTTCTAACAATTTGACTGAGCAGTGGAGAAAGCACACCATTGATAAGGTCCTGTCGAACTGAATTTCTGTCATTTGCGGATATTGTATCTGCAGCACCTTTTAGTTCAAGGAATTTATTGGATATTTTATCAGCCTTAAACACTTCTAAAACATCGCCTTTTTTATTAAATCGCGCACTGAATGGATTATTATAAAGGGATTGATATTCCGCGAATTGATGTGTTTTAGCTGAATCTACATCTTTACCGGCTTCAAAATTAAAAGTTTGTCCATTTGCAGAAGCTTCAAGTTTTATTGAATTAATTTTAATCTCAGCTTCAGCAGAGCCGTCTTCATCAACTTCTTTAACTACAAGATCAATCAGGTATATAATTTTTTGAGATACTCCTGTGGATATAGTTGTATCCATTGTAATTGTCTGGGTATTATTTGATATTGTAGTTAGTCGGTAAACTATCTTATCGCCTTTTTTAAATTTATATTCCATTAGAAATGGTTTACCCGAGTTATCAATTCCGTCTGTTTTTAGATCTGTGGAATCAAAAGAATATTTTTCCTTATCGGTCAGAGTTTTTTCAGGCTCATTATTTTTGTCACCGCAGCTGATTAGAATAAAACTGAAAGTTAAAAGCACTAATAAGTATTTAAACATTTTCTCCTCTTAATAAAGTAAGTATTGTTTTTTATTTTTAATAAATTTTGTTAAATCTTTTTGCCACGTAGCAAAAATATTATCTGGTTTCATAAGGTTATTTAATTGCTTTCTAAGGATATTTGTACCAGCAAGTTTATCAAATGATGATTCATTAAACTTGATTTTATTGCCATACAATTTAGTAAGAACATACAACAGTTTTACACCGAATTTTACTGACTCAAATTTATTTGGATCAGTGATTTTAATTTTAATACCAAAGCAAGTTTTACCTTCAAACTTAGGATTAGTTGCCATTTCAGAAAGATCTTCTGGAATAAATTCAACTGCTTGAAACTGAGCACCATCAACTTTCAATAATTCTAATTTATCAATTACATCTTCAGCTTTAATAAAAGGAGCACCAATTTGTAGAAATGGAAATCGAGTTCCTCTTCCTTCTGAAATGTTTGTACCTTCAAGTAAACAAGTTCCGGGGTAAACAAGTGCAGTTTCTATAGAATTAATATTTGGAGATGGAGAATTCCATTTTGAATAAAATTGATCTGGAATTTCTCTTTTCCAGTTTTTACACTCAATAACTTTTAATGAAATATTTTTCCAACTTGAAATTATTTTTTCTCCAACAAAATAGCTTGCAAGTTCTCCAACAGTCATTCCATGAGTAATTGGCATCTCAGCAATCCCAACAAATGATTTGTAATTGGGGTCCAAAATCGGTCCATCAACATAATGCCCACCTATCGGATTCGGGCGATCAAGAATGATTACAGGAATGTTATTATCTCCTGCGGCTTCTAGAACATAGTACATTGTTGAAATGTATGTGTAAAATCTTGCGCCAACATCCTGAATATCAAAAATTAAAACATCAACATTTTTAAGATTCTCTTTTGATGGTTTTCTGTCTTTACCATAAAGAGAAATTATCGGAACATTTTTATAAAGATTTTTTTTGTAATCTATTGATTCACCAGCCTCAACTGATCCCTTAAATCCATGTTCTGGTGTAAAGATATACTTTACTGAAACATTATTTTGGTCAAGTAAAGCATCAATTAAATGAGTCCCATCTGCAAGTAGTGAAGTATGATTACAAACAACCCCAATATTTTTTTCTGAAATAAGATTTAGGTTCTCAGAAAAAAGTAATTCTGCTCCATTAATTATCTGAGCATTTAACTTTAAAGAGAAAAGAAAAACAAAAAGAATAATTGAATCTCTGTGTGAAAATTTCTTTTTCATTTTATTTCCTTCCTTCAAAAAAAACAACCTCCTGTTAAAGGAGGTTGTACTATTAAGAATAGTTATTTGTTTATGCTGGATAATTTTCAATCAACTCTTTGCTCGCAAAAAAGAACGCAATTTCCTTTGCTGCATTTTCATCTGAATCTGAACCATGAACAGCATTGAACTGAACACTTTTAGCATAAAGTTTTCTAACAGTGCCTTCCGCGGCATTTGCTGGATTGGTTGCTCCAATTAGTTTTCTATAATCTTCTACCGCATTTTCTTTTTCAAGTGCAATTGGTACACAAGGTCCGGATGTCATATATTCAACCAACTCACCATAAAAAGGTTTTTGTTTGTGAATTTCATAAAATGCTTTTGCAGCATCTTCAGAAAGCTTAATCATCTTTAATGCTTTAACTTTAAATCC
>CALLZX010000287.1 GCA_937858935.1 uncultured Ignavibacteriales bacterium
GAGTTTCAAAATGTTGATTTGGATCTTATTCTTGTCGAAGATAGGTCGCAGAATAGAATTAACCTAAAAGAGGAAAACGAGGATCGGACCATTCAAAATAGTATTTTGACAATATTCAACACTCCACCTTCAGAATACCAAATCTCTTTCAATGGAATATGTTTTGAGATAAAGTTTGGATCGGCTGGATTATATACCATAAATGATCAGGCAGGAATAAGATTTGTTATCGCAGTTTTCAAAAGGGGCAAAATAGAATCTGATAAGTTACTTACATTCGGTAGCAAATACTTTGCAAAGAAAGTTGAAGATGACATATATGTACTTAAAAGAGCACGTAGAAATAAAGAAGAATTAATTAATGATTTACAAATAATCGAGAAGTATAATAATATTTCTCCCGAAATTTCTTTATCAAGACATATTCAATTAACTATTAAAATAACAGAATCTGATTACACAATCAGTTATGTTCCTGATACTAAAATAGTTTGGACATTCAATTTGCCTGAAGATTTTTTCGTCTTCTAAAATCACTCCAGTATAATTTCCTAATCATATAGAGCTTCCCATTTTTTTGAGAAAAGTTCAAAAATAACTGCTGTTACCTGTTAACCCATTTTTTCATTTTCGTATCAACATTTATAAATAATAACAAAGGAGTTCGTAAAATGAAAAAAGTTAAGAGGAGCGACGTTTCTTTCAGATCGATTAATGACGAGTACGGGTGGCTTAGCGCTATGTCTAGGCATCCAATAATATATAATGGACTACGGTTCAGAACTACAGAGGCGCTATTTCAGTGGTTACGATTTAATGGTCACCCAGAAGTTCAGGAAGAAATAATAAATGCTCTGTCACCGTTAGTTGCAAAAATGAAAGCAAAAAAACACAATGAACTATTAGGTAGAGAAGGATACTGGGACTGGGCTGAAGATGATAGGGAACGTATGAAAATGTGTTTTCGATTAAAGTTAGAACAACATCCGGAATTAAGTGCAATGCTACTTGCAACCGGGAACAGAATGATCTACGAAGATTGTGCGGGTAGATTTAAAGGCGCTGCTAAAACCTGGGGTGCAATAAAGGTAAATGGGGAATGGGTTGGTGAAAATGTGTTTGGACAATTGTGGATGGAAATCAGGACAGAGTTAAGGAATAGTTGAATTATTTCCAGACAAATTAATTGATCAATTTTATTTATATGATTAACGATAAACTAGTTGAATTCAGGTATAAGGACGGAAGAATTAATTTCTTCCATCCTTACTTTAATTCGAGAATACTAAAGGTAAAATTTGGAATATTTCAAATTCAACTTGAATTCAAATTATAGTATGAGTGGAGTAGAAGAACGCAAAGTGAGAGTATCAGAAAAAGCAGTTAAAAAATTTCAACAGATTTATTTTGACAAATTTGGAGAATCGATAAATGAAGACCAGGCTTTGGAAAAAGCAATTAAACTTGTAAGCTTGATAAACGTTATCCGAAAATATGATAATAATACTTACACTCGTTGTGATGTAAACTCTAAGGAAATAAAAAATGACAATAATTAAAAAGAGATATTTTATCTATGCACGCAAATCTTCAGAATCAGAAGACAGACAGGTTGAATCTATATCTTCGCAAGTAGATGTTTTAAAAAAAATAGCTGAAGATAGACAATTAGATATAGTTGATATTCTTACGGAAGCGAAATCAGCTAAAGCGCCTGGTCGTCCAGTGTTTAATAAAATGCTTGAGAGAATTGGCAAGGGAGAAGCTGATGGAATTATATGTTGGAAAACAGATCGACTATTTCGAAATCCTGTTGACTTTGGTACGATAAGTTGGATGCTTCAAACATCAATTATTAAACATATCCAATGCAGCGATAGAAGTTATTATCCGGAGGACAATGTTCTGCTAATGAGTGTTGAGCAAGGGATGGCTAATCAATTTATCCGGGATCTAAGCAAAAACACCCAGCGTGGATTAAAAGCAAAAGCTGAAAGAGGATGGTATCCTGCACAACCCCCAATAGGTTACCTTCATAATCCTTTAAAGAGAAAAGGTGAAAAGGAGATGATGAAGGACCCCGCACGATTCGAAATGACAAGGAAGATTTTTGATTGGATGCTTAGTGGTACATATCTACCATCTCAAGTGATTGATAAAGCGACCAAAGAACTTGGTTTAACAAACAGATTTAATCGTAGTGTTGGAAGAGCAACTATTTATCAAACACTTAGAAATCCTTTTTATTATGGATACTATGAATATCCAAAAGGCAGTGGTAACTGGATTAAAGGTAAACACGAGCCAATGATTACCAAAGCTGAATATGATAGGATACAGAAATTATTAGCTAAGAATGAAAATCCTAAACCTGAGAGCAAGATATTTGCATTTACAGGTTTAATTAGATGTGGTGAATGCGGCGCAATGATTACAGCTGAGGATAAAGTCAAGAATCAGAAAAATGGTAATGTTCACAACTACACTTACTACAGATGTACAAAAAGGACCAAACACGATTGCTCTCAAAAAACAGTCGAAGTAAAAAAACTTGAAGAGCAGATCCAAGAAATTTTGCAAAGCATTGTTATCCCCGAGGAGTTTATAAAATTTGCAATTGAAGTTATTGATAATGATGTTGAAAGTGACACCCAGAAAAACAAAGAGTTTATCGGAACATATAAAAAAGAGTTGGACAGTCTAGCTAGGAAATATGACAAGTTAATGGAAATGAAATTAGGTGACCTGATTAGCGAAGAAGAATTCGTAAATAAAAAATCTGAATACAAGAAAAGAGATTTGGAGTTGAGGCTATTGATTGGTGAATTTGAATCAAAAGATGATCACACAAAAACTGGAGTAAATGATTTATTAATATTTGGTCAGCTTGCTGCTGAATCATTTAGATTTGCGAGCTTGGAAGAGAAAAGAGCAATTTTAAGCTCCCTTGGTTCGAACCTCCTAATTAAGGA
>CALLZX010000288.1 GCA_937858935.1 uncultured Ignavibacteriales bacterium
TGCCGAAGAACCGGTATGAGCGCTATTAGTTTGAGTTATTGTAAAATATGGATCAGAATTATTTGAAGTCCAAGAATCTGGTTCACCACCTGTCCAGTTTTCAAAACCACCGTTTGGAACTTGCGATCTGATGAATGAAAAAGAAATAAGTATTACAAGTAAGATTGTGTAAATATATTTCATTTGAGCCTCCTAAACAAAAAGTTGTTAATTGTTCGTGACGTTTGTTTATCTTAATAAATATTTTCATTATTTATAAAATAAAATCAAGAAGACTGCTTTAAAAAGCAGTCTTCGTAAATTTCAAACTGATCGACATTATTTAAGAAGCACAAACTTTTTAGTGCTTGTAAATTCTCTTGAACCAATATTTGATACAGCATTAATTCTGTATAGATATACACCTGAAGACAATTCAGATGCATTAAATTCAACTTCGTGATATCCCGCTGATTGAATATCATTTACTAAAGTTGAAACCTGTTGCCCAAGTAGATTGAACACAGTAATGGATACTTTACTTTCGTTTGGTATCGCATAACGAATTGTTGTACTTGGATTAAATGGATTAGGATAATTCTGACTTAATTCAAAATCAGTTGGAGTAATACCTGTCAAATCTTCAATACCTGTCCATCCGGTTGAATCAGCTATAGTAATGTCATCAAATAAATAGGTGTCGCCATAAGGGGAATACCCACCAATTCTTAATAACACGTTATTCTGTCTATAATTATTTAACGAGAAAGTATAGTTAATATAATTAGAACCACTGAAACTTGGCTGTGCTATTGGCGTCCAGGTTAATCCTGCATTATTGGACATCTCGATACTTAGTGCACCTGTTCCTGCATTAGCTTTTTTTACATAAAACGATAAGAATGGATTTGGTGCATTCGTAAGATTCATCGTACCAGATAATGTAAGATAATTATATGATCCGCCTGCAGGGCCTAAAGCCCATACCTGAGAGCCGCTGTATGCATTTGCAATTTTAATATCAAATAATCCACTGGTCCAATATTTTTTTGAAGTAGTATCGACTTCTGCATCATCAAAAAGCGGAATACCTAAAGTTTTTGTGTTATCATAAATTTCAACATCATCAAGATGCCATCCATCCAAATGATTTGACCCATTGGATGTTGTTTTAAATCTTACATATGCTGCATTCAGTTGCTTGATAGGTGTTAAATCTAACTCACGAGTTTCCCACACTGTATTTGTATTACCAGTAAAACCTGTTACAGTACTCCAGTTAACGTTATCAACGGAATATTCGACAACACCAAAATCTGACCCGGTTTCAAAGGCATATCTGTGATTAAACCTTAAAACAGGTCTCGTTATTGCCTGCGTGTTAACCTGGAATACAATTCGTCTATCAGCACTAGCAGGATAATTAGTTCCGGGACTATCTTCAAGTGCATGAGTTCCACTATGACCCGGATCGCTGGAATCTTCCTGTGTAACTGCCCAAGGTAAATCAGATGCCCATCCAAATGTATTTTCAAATGTCTGAACGAATGGTGCAGTCTGAGAAATTACATTAAATGATGTTGTTAGATCTGCTCTTTCTGATCCTTGATTAATTAGTAGTTGAGTATCTTTTTCATAAATTTTAGCATAATAGATTGTATTCATAAAAGTCAGATCAGTAAGAGTTGTTTCAATTGTAGCCTGATTAAAAATATCAAATACTCTGGTCTCTGTCCTATTTTGCAAACCTTCAACTGAAAAATAATTATTAACCTGGTTCTGATCAGTTGAAAGTACAACTCTATAACTTCCAAAATCTGGTGCAGTTGATATTCCCCATCTAACTTTCATACCATTATTAGTCGGAGTTAATAGTGTTAGTGCTTTAGGTGTAGGAGCATTATCCAATAGGATGTCATCAATATAATATGAACCTCCATAAGGTGCGTAACAGCCAATTCTTACAAGAACATTTGCTTGTCTAAAATTACTCAATGAAGCCTCATACCAAACGTACTGTGTACCGCTAAAGCTAGGTTGTGATAAAACCGTCCAGGTCAATCCGCCGTCATTTGATGCTTCAATACTAATAGCACCTGTGCCGCCATCAGCTTTTTTAATCCAAAATGACAAATAAGGATTTGGAGCACCGGAAAGATTCATCCTACCTGATAAAGTTAAATAATTATAACTTCCTCCAGATGGTTTTAATGACCAGACCTGAGCGCCGCTATGTGAATTTGCAAGTTTTAGATCAAAACTTCCGGGAATCCAGGCATTAAGAGAAGTAGTATCTGTTTCAACATCATCAAAGAATGGAAATGGTTGAGTCCTTGTATTATTAAGTATTTCAACATCATCAAGGCTCCAGCCGTTTTGTTGATTTGATCCATTCGAAACAGTTTTAAATCTTATGTAACCAGTGGTTTGATTTTTAAGCACACCCACATCATATTTTCTTGTTTCCCATTCGCTGCCTGTATTACCTGTAAATCCATTTAAAGTAGTCCAATTCACATTGTCGGTAGAAATTTCTATTGCACCATAATCAGAACCGGTTTCAAATGAATATTTATGGTTGAATTTTAAAACAGGACGAGTGACACCTGCTAGATTTATTTGCATAGTCAAACGTCTGTCAGCATTTGCTGGATAATTTCCTTGAGGGCTGTCCTCATAGGCATGTGTCGGGCTATGTCCAGGATCACCAGCATCATCTGTTGTAACTGCCCATGGTAAATCTGCAACCCAATTAAATGAGCCCTCAAAATCTTGAACAAACGGTGTTGTTTGCTGGGTTATATTAAATGCTGTAGAAAGATCTGATCTATCAGAACCTTGATTAACATTACCCTGAGTGTCTTCTTCATAAATTTTTGCATAATATAAAGTGTTTGCAAAAGTAAGATCAGATAATAAAGTATCAAGTTTTGTTTTAGTAAAAAAATCCAGAACTTTTGTTTCAGCTCTTCCGTTTAGGGATGGAGAAATATAAAAGTTGTTAACATCACTTGTACTTGTTGAAATGATTATTCTATATCTATAAAAATCAAGTGCAGTTGATTGATTCCAGGTAACATTCATTCCATTATCAGTCGGACTTGAAAGCAAAACGGGTTGCGGTGATGGAGCATTGTCGATCATTATATCATCTAAATAATAAGTACTTCCATAAGGAGCATAGCATCCAATTCGGATACGAGTATTTGCCTGAAGAAAATTGCTGAGCGAAACTTGATAACGAACATAGAAATTTCCATTGAAAGAAGGTTGACTAAGCACAGTCCAACTTGTTCCGCCATTATTTGAGGCCTCAATACTTAACGCACCAGTTCCACCATCAGCTTTTCTAATCCAAAAAGATAAGTAAGGATTTGGGGTTGATGATAGATTTATATCTGAAGCAAGTGTAAGATAATTATATGAACCGGTAGTAGGAAGCATAGCCCAGATATATGTACCACTATGAGCTGTTGCCTGCTGCATTTTCCAAATTGCTGCGTCTCTTTGCCAATTTAAAGATGAGGCCGTAGTGTCCTCAACATCATCGAAGAAAGGAAAAGAAACCTGGATTCCGTTTGGAGAATCATTCCCTGTAGGTTGCGGAAATATTACTCCGCTGAAAGAGAGAACTAATAGGAAAAACACTGAAAGAAATATTTTCATTTTTTTGCTCCTTTTTGTTATTAAAGAATCTATAATGTTAAGAGCAAAAATATTTTATTTAAGAAGCTCCCGCTGTCGCTACTGTGTCAATCTTTAGCGGTATTGTTGCAAAATCTTAGAAAAAAGAATTCATCTAACTTTTCTTGTATTAAGAGTTGTTCCTATTTATAAATTCAGAAGGCAAGCAATCAAACATTTGTTTAAATGCTTTTGTAAAGTGTGATGGGCTGTTAAAACCAACCTCCAGTGCAATTTGAGTAACAGAAAATTTCTTTTCCAGTAGTAATCCGGCAGCTTTTTTTAATCTTACTGTTCTAACAAATTCACCTGTAGATTGGCCGGTGATAGATTGAATTTTTCTATGAAGCTGGCTTCGGCTTAAAAATATTTCGTTGGCAAATTTATCAGAATCAAATTCAGAATCCCCTACATGGTTTTCTATAATGCCGATTGCATTTTGTATGAATTCCTGATCTGCTTTATTTGCAGTAATATTTTCTGGAACAAATTTTACACCTTTACCATACTTTTCTTTTAGCAAAGTTCTTTGTTCTAAAAGATTTTTAATCCTTACAGAAAGCTCACGAAAACTAAACGGTTTTGTTATATAATCATCTGCTCCTGTTTCAAGACCCTCTATTTTACTTTCGCTAGATGCCTTTGCTGTAAGCAGAATTACCGGAATATGAGAAGTACGCCAATCAGTTTTTATTTTTTTGCAGAATTCAATACCATCCATTTCCGGCATCATTACATCGCTAATAATGAGATCTGGTAGAATTTCAAACGCAGTTAAAAATCCGTTTGCCCCATCTGAAACTAGAATAATGTTATAATCATTTTTAAGTATATCATTTAAATAAATTCTCACATCTTCAGAATCTTCAACTACTAATATTGTTGATTTCTTAATATCAGAATCCAATGCATTTTCTTCATTGTGAATTGTCGTTTCTCCTTTCCCAGTATTTCCTTCTCCAATTTTAATTTCATTTACATTAGAATTATTTGGTACGTTATGTTCAGTTAATTTTTGATGATCACTTAAATAATTATCATCCAGTGGGATCTGTAAAATAAATTCAGTTCCAATTCCAATTTTACTATCAACAAATATTTTCCATTTATGTAGATCAACCAGCTCTTTAACAAGAGATAGACCAATCCCTGATCCGCTGTAAGCACGTTTACTTGAATCATCAATTTGAAAAAAACGATCAAATATTTTATCGATCTTGTCACTTGGAATTCCAATTCCAGTATCCTTGATAGAAACAGTCGAGTAGTTTATAAAATCTACTATTGTATTATTAATTTCGATGCTTATTGTTCCGTTTTCAGGAGTAAACTTAAAAGCATTTGATAAAAGATTGTTTAATATCTTCTCAAACTTATCTCTATCAATCCAGGAAATAATTTTATCTTCAACTGAAAAGAATTTTAGTGATATTTTTTTATTCTCGGCTAAAGTAGAAAATGAATAGAAAATTCCTCTTAGAATAGAAACAAGATTTTCCTTTTTTGCTTTTACCTCAATTGATGCAGCTTCTAGTTGGGCAAGTTCTAACAATTGGTCAATTAAATTCTGAAGTTTCTCACTATTTCTTTGAATCAATTTAATCTGTTCAGTCTGATTAACATTATTCCCATTTAATATTTGTTCTATTGGTCCTTTTATTAACATTAACGGGGTTCTGAATTCGTGAGAAAGATTTGCAAAGAATCTCGATTTCATATTTTCTATTTCACGAATCTTCTTGGCCTCCAAATCTCTTATTCTTAATTCATTTCGTAATCTGGTTCTGCTCATCTCAAATTTTCGAATTGAAAACAATCCAAGGGTGATAAGTAAAATATAAAAACCATAAGCCCAAACAGTTTTCCAAACTGGCGGAGCAATGTTTATTTCTAAAGATGCAATTTTACTGCTCCACAAGCCATCACTATTTGTACCTTTGACTCTAAAAATGTAACTGCCAGGGTCAAGGTTTGTATACGCTGCTAAATGAAGCGGGCCGCTTTTTATCCAATCTTTATCAAAACCTTCTAGTTTATATAAGTATTCTATTTTATTGTTTGCATTGTAATCCAGAGCAGCAAATTTGAATGCAATTACATTTTGGTCATATGATAAATTAATTTCCTTTGCAACAACGATACTAGTTTTTAATGCGGAGTTTTCTGCCGGATGAATTGATCTGTTAAATATTTGAAAATCAGTAAAGACTATATTTGGTTCATATTTTGAAAGATTTATTTCACCTGGATTAAAAATTACCGGTCCTTTAACCGTACCAAAAATCATTAAACCATTATTTGATTTAATGTATGCTCCTGAATTAAAAATATTGCTATATAATCCATCAGTAATATTAAAATTTATTAAAGCACCGTTTATTGAATTATGTTGTATTAGTCCTGAATTAGTGCTGATCCAATAAGCCCCATTTTCATCCACTAAAATTCCTTTTATTGAATTTTCAAGTAATACTTTTTCTTTTGATAGATTAGAAAACGTTACATCAACATGGTATATATTCTTAGGATTATTTTTTACAACGGCTTTACTTGATCCATTTTCAGTTCCGATTAATAAAATCGTCTCAGATATATTTTCAGAAGTAATTTCGGTTATTGATTGTATAGAATTGTTTATAAGTGTATTTGTTTTACCTTGCTCAAATTCCCAACTTAAGAAGCTGCCGCCATCTTTAGGAATAAATAGATTTAATCCACCACCATTTGTTCCAATCCATAATCTGCCAAGTTTATCTTCGTGTAAAGCCCAAATATCATTATGACTAATACTTTTATCGTTATTAATTTCTGCAATCCAATTATCATAATTATTTGTTTTAGTGTTGAAAGCAGCTAATCCGCCACCCCAAAAACCAATCCATAAAATACTATCATTATCTAGATGTAAGGCTTTGATATAATTTACTGCTGCTGATTGGAACGTCGGACTATTTATCTTCAATATATTTTTTTTAGCAGTGGCTAAATCGAAGTGTATTAGACCATTCCCATATGTGCCGATCCACAAATCATTATTCATTCCTTTCTCAATAGACCATAAATTTAAGCTATTAAGTTCGTCAAACTTTTTTACCTCGAAGGATTGATTTCTTACTTGCAAAGAGAATAGTCCCTCCGTAGCCGCGATGTAAAATTCATTATTATTGAATTCAACTATTCCTTTAATATCTGCTTTTAATAAATCTTGAGCACTGGAACTCGACGATATTTGTGAAAACTTTTTATTAAACTTTTGTGTTTTTAAAGAGTGATAACTCAATCCTTTCTCAGTTGCTATCCACAATACACCAGAACGATCCATTAACAATTGATCAATCTGATTTCCAATGATACTTTGCGAATTTTTTTCATCATTAATGAATTGTTCAGTATAATAATTTTTCAAATCTATTTTATATAAACCACCATAAGTTGAAGCCCACAGAATATCTTTTCCAGATTCATTTTGTTCAACAACTGAAGAAAAGCTATTGCTGAATTGTGATGGTAGTTTTGCATTAATTGTTAGACGATTAAAGATCCCTTTTTCAATATCATATGTGCAAAGCCCGTCAGCAGTTCCAATCCATATCAAATCATTATTTATTTCTGATTGGTTTACTTTCCATACAAGATTGTTACTTATTGATTTTAAGTCCGAGTTATCTGTTAGAAAAACCTCGAATCCGTTGGAAATATTTTCCGGGTTCAGTCTATTCAATCCATTATATGTACTTATCCAGATGTACCCTCTATTGTCCTGAAGTAATGATGTTATATAATTATTACTTAAACCATTTTTAAATTTTGGATCAAACTTCCAGTTTTTAATTTTTCCTGATAATGGATCATAATTAAATAATCCTTGAGAATAGGTACCAACCCAAATTGATCCCCGTGAGTCTTCAAGAATAGCGGTAATACTGTTTGAGGCTGATTTATTATCTCCAATTTTAATCAGCTCAATTTTTTCAGATCCAGGTGAATATTTATTTAAATTTCCACCCTTTGTTCCTATCCAAATATTACCATTTCGATCTTCAAATAATGCCCAAATACTATTATCAGAAATACTATTGGTATTGTTTGGATTATTTCTGAATACTCTAAATTCAGAACCATCAAATCTGTTTAATCCGTTATCGGTGCCTATCCAGATAAAGCCTAATTTATCCTGAATAAGGCAATTAACATCGCTGCTGGATAGCCCTTCCTCTGTTGTAATCGATTTAAATATCACATTTTGAGGAAAATTAACACAAACTGAGATAAGAATTATTATGAATATTTTAAATACTGTTTTCATTCAGCAATTATAAATAATTAACAAGAAAATAAAAAAAGTAAGTGAACTTTAAAAAGAAACATTGTAAGACATTTTCAGATAATACTAATAATCAATAATAGTAATACAATCTAATCAAGTGAATAGATGGATTATTAAACATCTATTTATCTGACATTATTAATACTAATAGTTTTGGGTGCCTGTAAAGAGTATAGTTATATTTGTAAGACAATTTATTAATATTAATTCAGTCAATTGTAAAGAAATAAATAAAGTCTTTAGAGTATTTTTATGAAATCGGTGTTACTCCTTTTAACAATATTATTATTTCAACTCTCATCTTTTTCTCAATCAACTAATATTAAAATAAAAGTAAATTCTTCTGATGATTCATCATCAATATCACGAGCTAATATTTCGCTATCTGATATTTATTTTGGGACTACAAACAATTTTGGTGAAGCAGATTTTAATAACTTACCCCCTGGCAATTACTTCATAAAAATATCACACATTGCTTACAAAAGATTTGAAGGTAATATTGAAATAATTTCAGATACTGTTCTAATGATTCAGCTTGCTTCAGAAAGTTTAAAGTTGCAGGATGTTATAGTAACTTCAAATAAGTATGATCAGAATATTCAGATGCTTCCATACTCTGTTTCATCAGTAGGTAAAAAAGAGATTGAGATGAGTCCTTCCATCACAGTTTCTGATTTATTAAAAACAGAATCCGGTATTTCACTCTTGCGGGATGGAATTTGGGGAACCGAAGTTAGTATAAGAGGTTTAAGTCGTGCAAATGTTGTAACTCTAATTGATGGAAATAGAATCGAAACTTCTACTGATATAAGTGCACGACTCTCAATGTTTGATCTAAATGATGTTGAAAGGATTGAGGTTATAAAAGGTGCAGCGTCTTCACTTTATGGATCTGGAGCAACAGGTGGAACTATTAATATCATTTCAAAATCAGGACACTATACAAGTGAATTAAGTTTAAGGGGATCATACTCGGGCGGATTTAATTCTGTAAATAATTTATTCTCTAATGGAATAAATCTTATTGCTTCAGGTAATGAATGGATTGCAAAGTTCAGCGGCATTTACAGAAATGCACAAAATACACAAACTCCTTCTGGTGATTTAAGTAATAGTCAATTTGAAGATAACAGTTTCAGTGCTTTGTTTCAGATTAAACCTTCTGAAGATCAGGAAGTAAAGTTTAGCTACCAGCAATTTAATGCATATGATGTTGGAATTCCGGGTGCTGCGCCATTATTTCCCAATAATGCTATTGTAACATATCCTGAAGAACTTAGAAGATTGCTTTGTGCCGAATATAAAATTAATAACTTAAGCCGATCATTAATAAAATTATCAGCAAAATATTTTCACCAATTTATTTCCAGAGATGTTGAAAACATTCCTGGAACGGTACAGTTTATTCCTGGTTCAAATGGCCAACCACCTAGACGAGTAAGTGTTTTAAAGATTAGCCCGGGTGCAGATCATAATACAACTGGATTTCAAACTCAGGCAGATTTTAAATTTGAAAACCACTATGTTATTGCGGGAATTGATTTCTGGACCAGAAATTATAATGGATTAAGAACCAGAGAACAAAAAATTGAAATATTAAATCCAGTAGACTCCTCTGTAGTTAGAACGACTTTAAAAACTATTTATGAAAAGCCTCTACCTGATGCGGATTATAGCAGCGCTGGAATTTACTTGCAGGATGAAATGAATCTATTTAATAATCTTAACTTAACTCTTGGCGGACGTTATGATTTTATCTGGTTAAACAATGCTGAAACATATAATCCTTTATATGAAGTAAATGATGGTGTAGTAAACAACAATCCTGCTGGACAAAAAATAATCTGGGAATCTGAATCTGCCGAAAATAAATCTTATGTATTTAATATTGGTCTGCTATATTCATTAAGTGATCAATCGAATATTTCCTTTAATGCGGCACGGTCATTTCGCTCCCCTTCTCTGGAAGAAAGATATCAGTACATTGATCTTGGAAGTGTGATTCGAGTTGGCGATCCAAATCTTAAACCAGAAGAAGGATATTTCTTTGATCTTGGTTTTCGGTTATTCCCGGAAAATTTGAATTTTACAACAAGCATTTTTCTAAACTCATTAAAAGATCTTGTTACAGAAATCCCCGAAATTTATGACGGCAGAAATGCTCTTATAAAAACTAATATTGGCGAGGCATTATTATTTGGTTTTGAATACTCTTTTAACTTCAGAGTTATGAATCAATTAAGCGTTTACAATACACTTTCTTATGTCCGTGGGTTAAATCAAAAAGATGATCAGGATCTACCACAGATATCTCCGTTAAATGGAATTGTTGGTATTGAGTATTTTCCACTGGACTGGATGAGTTTTGATATTTCTGCAATTCTATTTGCAGAACAGAATAAAGTTGCTCCGGGTGAAAAAACAACTCCCGGCTATGCAACATTTAATTTTAATTTGAACTTTGTAAATCTGACATTAGCAAATATTAAAGCAGGTTTTAGTGTTGGTTTAGAAAATATACTTGATAATGAATATCGAAATCACCTTTCAACTAATAGAGGTTCAATAACAACTGAACCTGGAAGAAATGTTTTTATAAGAGCTAATCTTGCATTCTAATTTTAACGTTTTTCTAATAGGAATAACTTTATGACATGGTTTGTTGTTGCAATTATTTCTGCTCTACTTTCTGCATTCGCCGCAATAACACAAAAGAAAGTATTATTTAATCTTGGTGCATTAGAATTTTCATTTTTATTGTCAATAGTAAATCTGGTTTTTTCAATTCCCTTTTTCTTTTTTATTGATTACGAAACAATAAACACTTTAAATCTTTCAATACTTTTTGCAAAATCCGCAATTGGTGTTTTAGCATTTCTCTGCGTGATGATATCGTTAAAAAATTTAGAGATAAGTAATGCACTTCCATTGCTGGCACTCACTCCCGGGTTTGTTGCAGTATTTGCATTTTTTATTCTTGGTGAATCTTTAAAAAGTATTGAAGTAATTGGGCTTGTGCTTTTGATTGTCGGGACATTTATACTTGAAAGCAAAAACATTAAAAAATTCGTTTTCCCTTTTAATATTTTTCTAAAATCAAAGTATCACCGATTTGTTATTTTTGCCCTGCTGCTTTTTACGGCTTCTTCAATAATGGACAAGCTTTTGCTTATAAAGTTAAATCTTACACCAATCTCGCTTACGGCTTTTCAGCATATTTATTTTGCAATACTTTTTTCAATTATCTTTTTGTTCTTCAGAAAAAAAGAAAAAATATCATCGGCCGTTTTGAATAAGGATAATATTGGTTGGATAGCATTAATATCAGTGCTAACAATCGGTTATCGTTATACACAAATTGTTGCAGTAAGTCTTGCATCAGTTGCATTGGTGCTTGCAATAAAAAGAACCTCGGTTTTTTGGGCCACGGTTATTGGAGGAAAGTTATTTCATGATAAAGATCTTTTAAAGAGAAGTATCGCGGCAATCTTAATCTTAGCAGGAGCAATTTTAATTTTGAGAGAATAAACTATTTAGTGAACCTTTGTGTTCTAAGTACCTTTGTGGTAGCAAACTTATTTACCACTTAGACACTTAGAGCACTTAGAAACAACTAGTTAAGTTAAGACACGAATCTAATTATTTACTCTAGATTTGTTCACATTTGGTTTGCGTCCCCATCGTTTCTTTTTGTTTTTGAAATAACCTGAAGAACCTGATTTTTTATGCGTCCCCGATTTCTCTGTTGACGGTGATTTTGCTTTAGGTTGTTGTTCATTTCTTGGAGCGCCATCTTCTCTAACTTTATAAGGATGATCATGAATAACAGGAATTTGAATTTTTATAAGTTTGATAATATCCTTTAAGTAAACTCTCTCCTCTTCTTCACAAAAAGATAATGCAATTCCGCCTAATCCCGCTCTGCCTGTTCTTCCGATACGATGGACATAAGTTTCAGGGATATTCGGAATATCATAATTAAATACGTGTGATAATCTTTCTATATCTATTCCACGTGCTGCTATATCTGTAGCAACTAGAACTTTTGTTTGCAAAGATTTAAAATTATTTAATGCCCGCTGTCTGGCATTTTGAGATTTTCCGCTGTGAATAACTTCTGCAGATACTTTTGAATCTGTTAAATACTTACATACTTGATTGGCCCCGTGTTTTGTCCTTGTAAATACAAGTGCTGAAGTAATTTTTTCATTTCTAAGTATATGATATAATAATTTTTTCTTATCAGATTTTGAAACATAATACACAGCCTGCTTAATTGCCTCAACAGTTTTAAATTCTGGAGTAATATCAATGCTAACCGGTTGAGTTAAAATTGAGTTTGCAAGTTTTATAATTTCAGGAGGCATCGTAGCCGAGAAAAATAGTGATTGTCTTTTGGTCGGGAGTTTAGCAATTATCATATGAACATCGTGAATAAACCCCATATCCAGCATTCGATCAGCTTCATCCAAAACAAATAATTTTATATGATGAAGATTAACGAATTTCTGATGCATTAAATCTAAAAGTCTTCCCGGTGTTGCAATTAAAATATCAATGCCGTGCATCAACTTATCGGTTTGTGCTTTTTGAGATACACCGCCGTAAATTACTGCATTTGTAAGTCCTGTATGCCTGCCGTAAGCATTAAAACTTTCCCCGATTTGAATTGCAAGTTCTCTCGTTGGAGTTACGATTAAGGATTTAATAGTTCTTTTACCTTTATGCTCCTCTTTATCTTCATTAAGTATCTGTAAAATAGGAATTGCAAACGCAGCGGTTTTTCCTGTGCCTGTTTGAGCACAACCGAGAATATCTCTTCTATCCAGAATAACCGGAATTGCTTGTTTCTGAATAGGAGTAGGAATTTTATATCCTTCTTCCTGAACAGCCTGTTGAATAGGTTTTATAAGTTTTAATTTTTCGAATGACATATTGTTCCTGTTTGATTTTCTGAAAGACTTTAAGTTTTTCAGAATAAAGTAAATTGATTAACAGATTATATTACTGATTCTTTAAATGAATAAAAATCAGTTAGTTAAACTAAAACTCTTCCCCGCCGTTATTCGGATTTTCCATTTCACCATTCTCACGCTTTGGTTTAAAGTTATTTAAATTAATTCGTGCGTTTAATATTACCATTGGTGATTCACGTTCGAAGTAATTATAAGAATAGAAATCAGGTCCCGAGGAACTAAACTCATGTTTTGCAGTCCCAAATAAATCCCGAACTTGCAAAGTGAGTGAAAGTAATCTTTCAAATAAATCTTGTTTTACAGAAACATCGGCTGTAAAAAATCCCTCCCATGTTCCTTGAGAAGAAACACCCGGACTATTATAGTTAAAGTTTATCTGCAATTGCGTGTTTGAAGTAATCTTAAACATATTGTTTAATCTCGTACTCCAGTTGAAACTCTGTCTTTCAAATGGTTCATCATATAACACACCTTCAATACGGTAATTGTATACATTTGCCATATAATTTGCATTCCAAAATTCCAGCGGATCAAATAATATCATCAATTCACTTCCAGTCGAAAAATTTTTTCCAATATTTGCTACAGTATTAAGACTAACATTTTCATCTTCTTCATATACCGAACGGATTCGATCAATTTTATTATTTGTAATTCGATGATACAACTCAACAGATAAATTAACAGATCCAATGAATGTTTGTACTCCTGCTTCGTATGAATCAATTAATTCCGGCAGCAACTCAGGATTACCGATCCGTACATTATTTGCATCTACCCAGGTTAAGAATGGTTCAAGCTCCCATCCGTGCGGTCTTTGAATACGGCGTGTGTAGCTAGCCATCATTTGTGAGCCTTCAGTGAATTTATAAGAAGTATGAATTGTTGGAAAATAATCCCATCTATCAATTACAAACTCATCACTTTCGTTTATTAAATTTATAATTCGATATGTATACTCTGCTCTTAGCCCGCCCTGTAATCCAAAATCACCAAACTGATCAGTGTATGTTGAATAAAACCCCTGATAATTATTAATATAATTTACAGAATTGCTAAACTCATATTGTTGCTGATAATTAGTAGTTAGCGAATCGTATAAGTATAATGCATTATTCTCATCAGAGTTTTCAAATTCAGCTTCATAACCGGCTTCAAATTTTCTAACATCAGAGATAGGTAAAGTATAATCAATCTTAGCTTCAAGTTCGTTTGACGGACCAAACTCAGTTGTTTTCTTTCCATCCAAAATAAATCCGTTATCTATAGATTCCGTTAATGTGGATTCATCACCATCATTATATCTGTAATTAAACTCCCCTTTTATTTCGTGATTATTTTCACCAAACTTATGGATGTAAGTAAGATTCGAGCCGGCATATTCTCCATCTCTAATTCTATCTGTCATATTTATATATGACAATGTATCAATCGAATTACTTGACCAATTATCATAATTCAAATTAGAGTTTTGATTGCCTTCACGAGTTCCATACCTAACAGCTAAATTTATGAAATCATTTTCGGTAAAATTAAATTCGATGCCACCTCTGATTCCAAAACCTATTCTTCCCCACTCAGATTCACCATTTGAATTTAGATATGAGGTTGAATTCTGGGAAATATATGTATCCTCAGAAATACTATTACCGGGGAATATTCTTTTGTTGTAATCCATTCCCAGCATATAAATCAAATTACTGGTTCTATATTGAAAAAGAAAATCCCCACCATATTTTTCGTGCAATCCAACATTGGCATTTATTACACCACTTAAACCTAAATTTTCATTTTTCTTTAAAATAATATTGATGATTCCAGCAGTACCTTCAGGATCATATTTTGCAGACGGGTTTGTAATTATTTCTATGTTCTGGATTGAACTGGCAGGGATTTGCTGTAGTGCATCCTGCGAACTCATAATTGAAGGTCTGCCATCAATGAGCACAGTAAAATTAACACTACCACGCAGACTTACATTTCCTTCAATATCAACAGTAACGGATGGCACATTCTGCAAAACATCTGCGGCATTACCGGACATAACAGTTTGAATTTTATCAACATCAATTACTTTTTTATCTATCTGATATGAAATCGGTGATCGTTCACCTTGCACAACCACATCGTTTAGCTCGAGTGCATCTGGTTTTATAAAAATCTCACCAAGATTCAAGTTTTTTTTATCCGAAGTAACTTCGATATCAAAACTTTCGTATTTATATCCAATAAATCTTACTTCAACAATATATTTACCGGGTTGAATTCCTGATAAACTAAATATTCCATTTGCGTCTGTAATGGTACCGTTAATCAGAGATGAATCCATTGGAGATAATAAAACAATGTTCGCATATTCGATGGTATGCTTCGATTCAAAATCGAAAACCGTTCCGGTTACCAAACCACCAGAAATACTGTTTTGATTTCTTTGAGGAAAAAGCTGCGCGCTTAATAAGATTAATAATACTGTAAATATTTTATTCATAAGCTAAAAATACTTACGATAGGTTTACTGAAAAAGTAATTTATAATTCTTGTGATATGCTTCAATATTCCTAATCGATCAATTTACTGAATATTGAACCCGGCATTAACGATAAGAAGCTTGGCTTTTATAGCATCGCTCTCAGATTCAAAGTAAAATTTGAAATTGCCTCCAGTACCTTCCCTGATTTTTAGCAACTCAATGTCTTTGATGTTTATATTATTCTCAAAAAGTATTGTAGAGATTTTACTGATCATTCCCGGCTGATCTTTTACAAATACTGTAATATCGAATAATGGATCGATAAATCCTTTTGTGTTTATTGGGATCTCATTTCTAGCAAGTCTGGCGCTTTCAAATTGATCCCCTATCGACTTGTAATCATCATCTTCAATTAGTTTATTTAACTTTAAAATCTGATTCTGAAATTGACTCAATGTATTTAAAATATCAATTTTATTATAACGTATAATTGATTCCCAAATATTAAAATCACTTGAAGCAATTCTAGTCATATCACGAAACCCCCCTGCAGCAAAATCTAACAGCGCAATATTATCCGTTTTACTGTTTGCCTGATTCATCAATAACACAGAAAGTAATTGAGGAAGATGTGAAACGTGAGCCGTTATTCGATCATGCAAATGAGCATCCAACAAAACAATTCTAGCACCGATCATTTTAATAAAACTGATATACGATTTTAATGGTTCCTCATTTTCATTTTCTGCACAGATAATAAAAACAGAATTTTCATAAAGCAAAAGATCAGAATTATCATACCCGCTTTTTTCTTTACCAGTCATTGGATGAGCACCAATGTAAATGCCTTTGCTGTTTAGTTTTTCCCACTCTTCAAAAAATATTCCCTTTACACTGCAGAGATCAGATATGATCTGGTTTGAATTTAGTCCTGGAGAAATTTCCTTGAATACTTTTAAACTTTGTTCAATTGGTAACGAAAGTAAAATTAAATCACAGTTTAGAGAATCATCAACTTTGGCTAAAGATTCATCAATAACTTTTTCTTGAAAAGCCTTTTTTAGAATTTCAGGTTTATCAAATGCTGCGATATAAATGCTACTATCTGAATGTTTAATCGCTTTTGCTAATGATCCGCCAATTAATCCTAAACCTATAATCGCAATTTTCTTAAAGCTCAATTCATTTTCTCAAGTTCTTGTGTCATCAAACGGAATTGATCAAATCTCATTGATTGTTCACCATCGCTCAACGCTTTGCCCGGATCAGGATGAATCTCAACCATTATTCCATCTGCACCAACAGCTTTTGCTGCTTTAGCTAATGGAATAACTTTATCACGCTGACCAACAGCGTGTGATGGATCAACAATAATTGGTAAGTGAGTTAACTCTTTTAGAATTGGAATTGCACTTAAATCAAGTGTGTTTCTTGTGGCAGTTTCAAAAGTTCTTATTCCGCGCTCGCACAAAATTACCTGCCTGTTACCGCGGGCAAGAATATACTCCGCCGCATTTAGCAGTTCATCGAGAGAAGCCATCAATCCCCGTTTTAACATAACAGGACGAAATGATTTTCCAACCTCCGAAAGCAAAGAAAAGTTCTGCATATTTCTCGCACCGATTTGAAGTATGTCTGATTTCTCCGCAACTTTTTCTACCTGATCAATTGAAAGTACTTCTGTAATGATAGGAAGATCATAATCATCACCGGCAGATTTTAGAAAATCTAATGCTTCAAATCCTAAACCCTGGAATGCATAAGGCGAAGTTCTTGGTTTAAAACATCCGCCGCGTAAAATATGTGCAAAGTTATCTTTCACTTCTCGTGCACAATCAATTATCTGGTCGTAAGATTCAACAGAACAAGGCCCGGCCATAATAATAAAATTACCGCCGCCTATCTTTACATCACGTACGGTAATAATTGTATCATCACTTTTGTAATCTCTGCTTGCAAGTTTATAAGAAACTTTTGCTTTAGGTTTCTTTTCTTCCTTTACTTCCTGCTTAACAATTTTAGGTTTTACTTCTTCGTGCTTAACATTAATTCTTTCAACTTTTGTTTTCTCAATATCTTTTGCAGGATAACAGCCAAGCACTTTTAAATATCTTGTGTGCTTTCCAACTTCATCAAGCAGATCTTTTACATTTTGATTTTTAATATTTCCCTGAAAATCCAGATAAAACATTTCTTCCCACGGATTCCCGATTATCGGGCGTGATTCCAGCTTGGTCATATTAACTTCATATTTTTTGAAAACAGACAAAGCCTCAACAAGCGAACCTGCTTTATGTGCGGTTGCAAGTATCAGAGAAGTTTTTGTTGGAATTCTTTCATCAACTTTTATTGCATCACGACTGCAAATTAAAAACCGTGTAAAGTTACCCTGCTGATTTGCAATATCTTCTCTTAAAACTTTAAGATCAAAAATATCTGCGGCTTCCCTGCTTGCAATTGCCGCAAAAGTTTTATCGCCTTTTTCTTTTATATACTCAACGGATTTTGCCGTATCAGGCAGCAGCTCTACTTCCGCACTAGGAATTGATTTTAAAAACTTACTGCATTGCCTTGCGGCCTGGTAATGTGTAAATACTTTTCTGATGCTGTTTAACGGAACATCTTCAGTTGTTATCAAACAATGTTTTACAGGAAATATTTCCTCGCCGACAATTTGCAAACTGCTGTTTGTCAGCGCATCGTAAACATCATTTATACTTCCGCTGGTCGTGTTTTCTATCGGCAGAATTGCATAATCACAAGTTGAATCTTCCACCGATTCAACAACTTCATCAAAGGTATCAAACTTTTTAAAGTTAATATCTTTACCGGAATCACTAAAGAACTGGTTAGTTGCAAGAAAACTATACGAGCCTTCAATGCCCTGTATTGCAACTTTAAGAGTTTGGGAATCGTCATTCAGATTTGTTGAATCAAGTACAAACTTATTCTGGATTTTTATAGAATCATTAATAATTTCCTGAAAGATCTTGGATACATAATGAGTATCCAATCCATATTCTCTGCCAACTTCCAGCAATCTTGTAAGAAGCTGTTTTTCCCGGTCTTTATCTCTTATGGATGATTTTTCTGCATTCTTAAATTTGATAATCTCAACGCTTAATTGTCTTCTTTCAGCAAGTAGTTTAAGCACTTTATCATCAATTGAACTAATTTTTTCCCTTATTTCTTTCATTGTTTTTTCTTTTATGACACAAATAATTTCGGTAGCGAATATCGCTTTATTTTGATTGGCAATCAAGGTGGGGATTATGCTGGTTGGTGTATAAATATTTTGAAGAAATTGATTTAATAACAAAGGCTCGGTTGCCCAAGCCTTATTTACAAGTTAACTAATTTACTCAGCAGGCGGTGTGGGTTCTGTTGGCGTTTCTTCCTCATCATCACTTCCGCTGCTGCGGATAAAACTTTGATCAAAGAAATCCATACATCTATCAACATCACCAATAAACATAGATGCAATTAAATGAACATTCTTCATAAGTTCATTTTCAATTACATCATACTTCAGACTGGTTGAGTATTAAGTAAATCCATTTGAGTATTATGGCAATTCAGATGAGTATGAGCTCCGGCCATCTGAGTATGAGGGCAATCCAGATGAGTATAAGTTCTGTCCATTTGAGTATTAGGGCAATCCAGATGAGTATAAGCTCCGTCCATTTGAGTATGAAGAC
>CALLZX010000289.1 GCA_937858935.1 uncultured Ignavibacteriales bacterium
CAACTACGAGAGAAGAAATACCTAAAGCAATTAAATCCAGGTACAGAGGATGAAAAGCTGAACTATATATTTTTAACAATTTATTTTGATGAAAAGCCTGCTCCATCTGAGTTTAATAGAATTGAAAATATCGGAGTAGAATTATTTCCGGAAAGCTGGATTCCTGCAATGCAAAACCATCCTTATGGATTTATGATTGCAAAAGTCCCTCTTGATAAAGTAAACATGCTCTTAACAGATAACTCTGTTATAAAAATTGGTTCTGCAGAAACAATTTCTGAGCCTAATAATAATCGAGGGACCAGTTCTATTAAAGCAGATTCACTTTGGAATGCTGGTTTTACAGGTACAGGTGTTAAAGTTGCAGTCTTAGATTCAGGGTTGGATACAGAACCTTTGAACTCAGATTTACCAACAACAATCGAAAAAAGGGATTACTCAAACTATCCAACATCAATAGATAATAATGTTGAGAATATGATTAGCGGACATGGAACGCATGTTACAGGATCAGTTTTAGGACGAGGAAATCTTTCATCATCAAATACAATTAATGGCGGTGGTTCTTACAAAGGAAGTGCTCCCAATGCTGATTTAGTGTTTCTTAAAATTGGCGGCGACGTAAGCAGTAGCGCCACGGGTGCTGCAATGATTGCTGCAATCCAGGCTGCGGTAGATACATTTAACGCAGATATTATTACTATGAGTTATGGCGGCTGGTATGCGCATCACGATGGTTCATCACCGGAAGAACAGACTGTTGATTGGGCTTATTCACAAGGGGTTCCGGTTTTTATGTCCGCAGGCAATGAGGGAGGTAATGGAAGACATTATTCGGGGACAGTAAGTGCAAATAGCGAAACAGATTTTATCAGAGTGAATGTTACTAACGCAGGTGTAAATAATACAGCTCTCTTATTTAACTTAGTCTGGAGTGATGGAACAGCGAGGAATAATCTCACACTAAATTATTATAACTCAAGTTTTGCACCTTTAGGAAGCATAACAATAGAACCTACAACAGAAAGTTTTCGCGGTACTGAGTCTCAATTTTCAAACTACGGTTTTTATGTATTGTCTGGTAATAGCACTTATTATTTAAAAGTTGTAAACACATCAAATGTTGACCAACCATTTCATATTTATGATAGATGGGGAGCTAGAGTTTCATTTCAAACACCGGATCCATTTTATACTATCGGTCAACCTGCTTCCGCTGATAATTGTATTGCTGTTGGGGCATACACATCCAGTACCAGCTGGACAAATTATAATGGTAGCAGTATAAGTTATAGTGTTGTTGGTTCGTTAAATGATATTGCATATTTCTCAAGTCGTGGACCACGCATTGACGGATTATTAAAACCAAATATTACAGCACCTGGTACAGCCATAATTTCAATTCGTGATAGAGATGTGTTATTTACTCCTAATAATTTTTGGATTGATAATGATGGAGTCGTTGGTGGTAATGCGGATTACTATGTAATGCAAGGTACGAGTATGGCTTCACCAATAGCCGCAGGAGCAGTCGCATTGCTTCTTCAAAAGTTTCCTGGAGCATCACCTCTTCAAATTTATAACTCAATCCAGGATAGTGCTTTTACGGATTCATTTACTGGTATAGTTCCAAACAATACCTGGGGTTATGGTAAACTTGATATTAATGCAGCAAGTAGTGAGAGCGAACTTCCAGTTGAGTTAACATCCTTTTCAGCCACAACAATCGGATCAACAGTAAAGTTAAACTGGAATACTTCTACTGAGGTTAATAATTATGGATTTGAGATTGAACGTAAAGTGGGCAATGCTCAGTCTACAATTTATAACTATGAGAAGATTGGATTTATAAATGGCAATGGTAATTCAAATTCACCAAAGAGTTATTCATATCAGGATCATAGCGTTTCTGCAGGAAAATATTTATACAGATTAAAACAAATTGATAATGATGGACAATA
>CALLZX010000290.1 GCA_937858935.1 uncultured Ignavibacteriales bacterium
CAAATCCATAATTATTAATTTCAGTAGCCGTATTCCAGCTTAACTTAACATCTTTGCCGATAGTTGTAGCGGAGAAGGAAGTTAGTTCAACTGGAAGTTCGCCATTAAAAATATTTAATGCATCTGCTCTTCCATATCCAAAAATAGGATCGATACCAACTGATCCTAAATCTTCTGGATAGTCAAATAACAGCTGTTTGATGTTTTGCCCAGTACGTAACAAATCAAAACTCCATGCCTGTGCAAGAATCGCAGCAACATGAGGTGCCGCAGCTGAAGTACCATAAAATCTATAATTTGTTCCATCAAATGAACCGAATCCACCTGCCCCCGTAATAACACCACCATCCACACCAACAATTTTTGGAGTTTCTCTAGTCTCAACGTTCGGATAAGCAATTGTTGAAGGACCTTGTGAAGAGAAAAATTCTATTGTGCTCGGTGTATTGTAGCGAACTGCACCAACAGATACTACATCATCAACAGCAGGATGACCAAATATCGCATCTTGTGCTTTTATGTTATTTGAATAATTAGCAGGTTCATAAATGAATACTTCAAGGTTAACCGGATTTCCAGAATATTGTTCAACAACTATTGCGTAATTGTAGGAAGCTGGACCTCCGGCTGGTCTTGTATAAACAATGTATTCTAAAGGATCACCTGAACCCGTTTGAAAATTCTCACTTGATGCTACAAATGTTGCGGTTCCCAAATTATAGAGGTATAAATCATAATCATTTCCTGATTCACCGAATTGATCATCCCATTGAAAAACAATTATTGCTTGTTCACCTACTCCAAGAGGTAAATAAAGATAAGGTCCTGTAGAACCTCCTTCACTAAAATCGTGCTGCGTAGGTTGAGTTAATGATGGGAAAAAATCTCCCTGATAATGAGAATCTCCAGCATTACCAGCAGAGGAAACATATATAATATCATTTGAATTTATTACTGAGTTAATATGCGAAGCAACAATGCCATCTTCATAAAAAGGTTCTAACAACCAGCCTATATCATCACAAATAATATTGCTGCCCACGGTTACTAAATCATCAATAGCAGAGTTAAAAGCTACTGTATTTCCTCCTAAGTCGTGAAAATATAATTCAGCACCGGGCACCATATCATGCACAATTTCAAGCATCGCAGTACCCTCATCTCCACCATAAGTATTGCTTAAGACTGTTAATCCTGATCCGTCTGGTGGTAAATCTCCAGTTACTTGTGCAGTTGAGCGGGTATTAACACCATCAGATATAATCCCAACATTGATACCAGTACCATCGTCACCAAAAATTGAGCGAACATTTGAAGTACGATGAACAGCATCACCTTCAGTGGTTACTAAACCTGTTCTAACGGCATTTAATGAAGCTAATGCTTCAAGATTTTTAACCTTTACCCAAACGACAGCAATATGATTTTTCTCATCCCTATCTGTTACAACTTCAGAAAAACTATTAATTATTGAAGTTGAATATGCCTGATTTAGGTAAACGTAAACATATACAATTCCTTCAGTGATGCTTTCTTCAAAATTGGCTGGCTGTTCAAAAGGTTTGAATTGATTAAGCGATTTCATCGTTTGCGAATGATGTTCAAGCGAAGTTGCCTTGGGAAGAAATTCCGGTCTAATTAATTGAAGTAGGTCTGTTGAAAGTTTTTGCTGTGAAGGTGATAGATTAGCTTTTACATCAATTAATCTTTGAATCTCCTGATCCGTTTTTGGATCTATCAATCCCGTTTTTGAAGTATCTAATAAATACTTCGGCTGGTTACGATTTATATCAAACTGAGCGAAAAAAGATTGAGAACTGAATAAAATTACATACGGTATCAGTAACAAATAAATTTTCATAGTGGCCCTCACAAAATGAATAATTAAAATAATTATTGATTATGGTATTTGCATAGCGTGCATAACCTAGTCTTAATTGTAAAGGTAAACATTCAGATTAAAAAAAACCATATCCCAACACAAATAATTTTATGGTAGAACTTAAAAAGTATTTCATAAAATTCTAAAGGCTTGAATTATACAAAAAAGGCTCAGATAAACTGAGCCTTTTGAATTTTAACTTTTGATTTTTGAATTATTTCACAAGCATCATCTTTCTTGTCTGAGTAAATGAACCACTCTCTATTTTGTAAATATACATTCCGCTATTTAGATCGCTTGCATTAAAGTTTATTGTATGAACTCCGGATTCTTTTAACTCATTTACAAGTGTTCTTATTTCCTGTCCGAGTATGTTAAACAAAGTTAGTTTTACTTTACCAGCTTCAGAAAGATTATAGCGGATTGTTGTTGTTGGGTTAAACGGATTTGGATAATTCTGACTTAACTCAAATTTCTTAACACTGTTAAAATCAATATTAATAGTTTTTGAATACTCAAACTGTCCATCGTTATCAATTTGTTTTAGTCTGTATGAGTATTTTCCTGTACTTACTTTATCATCAACAAAAGAATAATCTTTTGGAGAATTTGAATTGCCGCTACCTTCTACAAATCCAATCTTCTCCCACGCCTGGTGCTCAGCGCTTGGCGCACGGCGCTCTACCTCAAATCCGTAGTTGTTAATTTCTGTAACGGTATTCCAGCTTAACTTAACAGTAGAACCAATTGTTGCTGCGGAGAAGGAAGTTAGTTCTACAGGAAGAGGATCAAGAAAGTACCCCAAGCCATTGAAAGTATCTGTTGAATAGCCATACCATTCTGCAGAAGGATTAAAAACATCACTAGGATTTGTATCTCCATGAGTTATTGTTTGTAAACGTCTCAATGTGTTATCAGCTGTTGAGATTAAACCTGTTCCCCATTCAGACCCAGGATCTAAA
>CALLZX010000291.1 GCA_937858935.1 uncultured Ignavibacteriales bacterium
AAATATTATACATCGCTTGGTTTTCCTGAAATGGCTGGGAAATATTTTCACCACACATTAGAAGATTTTCGATATCTACGATATAGTTATTTATATAATCCGGACTCATTAAAAAATAAACTTTCGAAATTTATATTTGATCAGGATTCACCTTTCCCCTGGTTGTTAGTTACAAGATAATTCTAATGATAGTAAACCATTTTAAATCCATCAACAAAAGAATATATCCGCAAAAACTTTTTTACGGACCAGAATGGATTGTACTTGGTGTAAATAATCTTTGTAACCTACATTGCAAAATGTGTGATGTTGGGATCGAATATACTGCAAGTAATTTTTATCAAAACCTTATGGGAACTTCTCCTTTAAACATGCCAATGGAGTTAATTAAAATATTATTTGATCAAACTGCAAAGTTTTATCCTAAAGCAAAAATGGGTTATGCTTTTACAGAACCATTAATTTATCCGGACTTAATTAAATCGCTGCAATATGCAAAAGAAAAAAATCTTTATACATCAATTACTACAAATGCTTTAACTTTAAAACAAAAGGCAAAAGCTATTTGCGAATCTGGTTTGGATGATATTTTCATTTCACTCGATGGTCCGCAAGAAATTCACAATCAAATTCGCGGACACAAAAACTCTTTCCAAAAAGCTATTGAAGGAATTGAAGAATTATTAAAACAATCGCAACGACCAAATATTTCTATCTTTTGTGTTATCACTGAATGGAACATTGGGCATTTAAAGGAATTCGCTGATTATTTTAAGAAATTTCCTCTTAAGCAGCTTGGATTTATGCACACAAATTTTACTCCCCATTTTATTGTTTCAAATCACAATAAAATTTATGGCAATAAATATCTTGCTACAATTTCGAATACCGAACAAATAGAAATCAGTAAAATGAATCTTAAAATTTTACTTGATGAAATTACTGAGATTAAAAAATCAGAGTATTCTTTTAAGGTTACATTCTCCCCAGAGATTAGTGATGAAATAAAACTGGATGTTTTTTATAATCATCCGGAAAAACTAATTGGCAATATTTGTAATGATGTTTATCGTAATATTATGATCAAGTCTGATGGTTCCGTTATTCCTGCTCACGGAAGATGCTATAATTTGAATATTGGAAATATTTATAATAACTCACTCAAAGAAATCTGGAACTCGAAAGTGGTTTCTGAATTCCGAAAAGATTTAATGAATGCCGGTGGGTTATTTCCGGCTTGCTCAAGATGCTGCAGTGCATTTTAGTTTAAGAATCATATGAATAAGATAATTTTATTTAATCCGCGTAGTGCAAATTCCAAACACAGAATTCCAAATTCAATTCTGCAGGTTGGTGCATCAATACATGGAAAGTTTGAATATGTTTTTGTAGATGGTAATCTTGAGAAAGATCCGTGGAAGAAAATTGAATCATACCTTAGAACAAATGAGTATAAATATTTTGCTTCCACCGTTATGCCGGGACAGCAATTGAAGCAAGCAATTCCATTTTCTAAAAAAGTACGAGAACAATTTCCTGACATAAAAATTATTTGGGGCGGTTATTTCGCTTCCAATCAATATAAATCTGCAATCAACTCTGGATTTGTGGATTTTATTATTAATGGACCAGGCGATAAAGCTTTCCCTGAATTGATTGATGCATTAGAAACGAAATCCGATTACTCTATAATTGAAAATCTTATCTTCAAAAAGAGCAATGACATAATCAAAACAAAAAAATCAGATTTGTTTGATCAGGATTCTTTACCTCCGCTTCCATATGACTACTTAAA
>CALLZX010000292.1 GCA_937858935.1 uncultured Ignavibacteriales bacterium
AATCATAGTCCAGATGGATTGAATCAAATGGTTTACAATCGTTGTGTTGGTACAAGATATTGTTCAAACAACTGTCCTTATAAAGTTAGAAGATTTAACTTCTTTAATTTCAGAGACCATTTTAGAGATAGCTTCCAGGAAAATCCTATACTTGCTTTAATGCATAATCCGGAAGTTACAGTTCGATCACGCGGAGTTATGGAAAAATGTACTTTCTGCGTTCAAAGAATATCTGAAGCAAGAGCAGATGCTACCCACGAAAATCGAACATTGATAGGAACTGATGTTACAACTGCTTGCCAGGATTCCTGCGGATCAAACGCAATTTATTTTGGTGATATAAACGATAAAGAATCAGAGTTTTATAAATATAGAAATCACGAGCTTGGCTACTACGTCCTTGAAGAACTAAACGTAAAACCTAATGTTACATACATAGCTAAACTCAGAAACATCCATTCGGAGGAAGTATAGTGAATATCGATTACTCCCATGAAATGCCCACTGTAGCGGGACGGTTAACACTTGCTCAGATCGAAGAGCTTGTTGCAAAACCAATGGATACAAAGCCCGATAAAAAGTTTTACATTGCGCTTTCCATATCAGGTACTTTGTTGATGATTGGTGCGACAATGTTAGCTATCAGTTTATACTATGGAACGGGTATGTGGGGAAATAACCAACCTGTTGGCTGGGCTTTTCCAATTGTTAATTTCGTTTTTTGGGTAGGCATTGGACATGCTGGAACACTTATTTCCGCAATCTTATTTTTATTAAGGCAAAAGTGGCGTACGGGTATTGCAAGATTTGCAGAAGCGATGACAATCTTTGCAGTTATCTGCGCGGGTATTTTCCCTGTTATTCATACTGGTCGTCCGTGGCTTGCGGGATATTTACTTCCATATCCAAATCAGCATGGTTTATGGGTCAATTTTACATCACCACTTTTGTGGGATGTGTTTGCGGTTTCAACTTACTTAACTGTGTCTTTTGTTTTTTGGTACGTTGGTTTGATTCCTGATTTTGCAACGCTGCGAGATAGATCAAGTTCAAAAATTAAAAAAACAATTTATTCAACTTTCTCTTTAGGATGGAGACACTCCAATAGACATTGGACTCATTACGAAAAAGCTTATATGTTACTTGCAGGATTTGCAACTCCACTTGTGCTTTCAGTACACACAATCGTAAGTTTTGATTTTGCTGTCTCAATTTTACCTGGATGGCATGCAACAATTTTTCCACCTTACTTTGTTGCAGGAGCTATCTTTTCCGGATTTGCAATGGTTGTAACAGTTTTAGTTTTTGTAAGAAAGATTTTTGATCTGCAGCATATCATAACAATTGATCATCTTGAAAAAATGAATAAAATTATTCTTGCTACCGGAATGATGGTTGGTTATGCTTATGCAATGGAATTCTTTATTGCTTGGTATAGCGGTAATCCTGTTGAATCTTTTGTTTTTATAAACAGAGCATTTGGACCTTATGCCTGGGCATATTGGATAATGGTCAGCTGTAACGTAATCTTTCCACAATTTTTCTGGTTCAGAAAAATTAGAAGATCAATTCCAATAATGATGGTTATCGTGATTTTTGTAAATGTGGGAATGTGGTTTGAAAGATTTGTAATCACTGTCACTTCTTTAAGCAGAGATTTTCTTCCATCAAGCTGGGCATATTACAAACCCACATTAGTTGATGGAGGAATTTTATTAGGAAGCTTTGGACTTTTCTTTACACTCGTAATTCTTTTCACAAAAGCATTACCTGTTGTTTCTATATCAGAAATTAAAGCGGTTGCTGATGGTGCTCAACCAACACATCACGGAGGTGAACACCATGAATAACGAGAAAAAGATTTACGGAATTACTGCTACTTTTAAAACTCCCAATGAGATTATAAATGCTGCAAAAAAAGTTTCAAATGCAGGTTACATTCATTTTGATGTAAACACTCCCTATCCGGTTCACGGAATGGATAGGGCAATGCAAATCAAACCTTCTAAACTTGGTTTTGTAACACTTGTAATGGGATTAAGCGGTGCTGCTATTGCGCTTCTCCTGATGTTTTGGACAATGTCAGTTGATTATCCAATTGTTATTGGTGGAAAACCATTTTTCGCTTTACCAGCTTTTATTCCGATTACATTTGAGTTAACAGTATTGCTTGCAACACTTTCAACTGTTGGAGCAATGATTGCATTATTTTTCAGGCTGCCTGATAACCAGCATCCGCTACACGATACCGAATATATGAAAAGTGTTTCGGCTGATAAATATGGTGTTGTAATAGAAGCAGAGGATGTTAAGTTTGATGAAAAATCAGTTTTGGATTTTCTAAAAAATTTGAATCCAATTATTACTGAAGTAGTATATTATCCTGAAATTGAAGAGTATCCGATCTTTCAACCAAAGTTTATAATGTTCTTAATCGCAATTGCAATTGTTGTATCCGGCGGGACATATTTCGCATTAAATAAACTTACAATCATCACACCATTTAATTGGATGATGGAACAAGATAGAGTTAATGCGCAAAGTCCAAGTGTATTTTTTGCTGATGGACGTGGAATGAGAACTCCTGTTGAAGGAACAGTTGCAAAAGGATTTATTCCATATCCTTACAAAGGACAAACAAATCCGACAGAAGTTTTATCAAATCCATTTTTGGCAACAAAAGAAAATATAGCCTTAGGCAAAGCAAAGTATTTCACGTATTGCACTCCTTGTCACGGAGATTTTGCAGATGGTGATAGCAGATTAAGAGGACAGTTTCCTAATCCCCCAACATTGCATTCTAAACGGGCAAGAGATTTTAGTGATGGTATGATTT
>CALLZX010000293.1 GCA_937858935.1 uncultured Ignavibacteriales bacterium
ACTTGCAATTAAATAATCAGAATCATCAAAATCATATTGCAATAAAAAATGGCCATTACGATCGGTCGCTGTTCCAATTGTAGTCCCTTTAATCAAAAGATTTGCGAGTTGCAGTGGTTGCTTAGATTCGGAATCAATTACGATTCCTTTTATTAACATTACTTGTGAGAAAGATTGAAATGTTAGTAATAAAAAAAGAATGATTATTTTTTTCATTGTATTGCTCCTAAAAAAATAGCCGTTTGGAGAAACGGCTATCGAAAAAAAATCATTCTTAGCCCGTTTTCCTACGCTGGCATTACCCAGATCAGGTTTTAGGGTATTATCTCAGATATCCCACGGGTAAGCGGGATAACACCCCTAACGGCTCGTTAGTAAAATTTTATTGCTTAGTTAAGTTTTAGTTTCTGTCCTGTCTTTATATTGTTCGTTGTTAAATTATTAAGTGATTTTAACTTTGCAACTGTTGTATTGTTTTTTGATGCAATAGAATAAAGCGAATCACCGTTTTTAACAGTGTAATTTTGCTGATTTGTTTTTGTGTTCTTAGTAGTCTTTGTTGTTTCGTTAGGAATATCATTTACATTTGCATCAGAATATATTTTTAAAGTATTACCAGCTAAGATTTTATTACCAGAAATATTATTCCATTTTTGAATTTCTGATACTTTAACTCCGTACTTTTCTGCAATACTCCCTATAGAATCACCCGATTTAATCTTATAGTAGTTTACATTGGAAGAATTCTTTGTGGTGTTGTCACCATAAGACGAACTTGTTGTGCTGTTATAAATTTTTAACGTTTTGCCAGCAACAATTTTATTACCCGAAATGTTGTTCCATTTTTTAACCTGCTGAGTTGTAACTCCAAATTTTTCAGCTATCTCGCTTAAGTTATCACCCTTTTTAACTTTATACTTGTAAAGATTATTTTTTGAAACATTATTTTTTGTTTCATTAACAGCTAAATTATTTGTGGTTCCATCAGGATAAATACGCAAGTTTCTACCCGACATTATTTTATTGCCTGAGATGTTATTCCAATCACGTAACTGATTAACACTAACACCATATTTAGCTGCAATTAAACCAAGTGTTTCGCCTCTTCTAATTTTATGATAGACCATACCTGAATTTTTCGTTGTTTTAGTATTTTTAGTTGTAACAACGTTATTGTTGATTTCAATTTCGGTAGTCTTATCAAGAGAAGAATAATAATCCTGCATCTCCTCAGGTACGTAAATATTAAGTGGTTGTCCTACTTTTATTGTAGTAGTATATGGAATATTATTCCAGTTTCTGATATCACTTACTCTTGAGTTAAAAAGATCTGCAATGCCTAATAAACTATCATCATTTTTTACGCGATAAGTTACTGCGACTGTTCCATCGGGAATTATAGAAGCCGTTGATTCTTCCAATATTTCATTTTCATTTAAGGCAACTTCCTCGCTCATAACTTCTTCAGTAACTTCATTCTTAGATTCAGTAATCTGATTTGAAACAACTGTATTTTCTCCATTAAGAGATGCGTATGGAGATATGTAATCTTCGCTAACTGTTTGATTGCTTTGGTCCTGTGCAATTTGAGTATCAGTATTATCAGAAAAATCATCAACATTAAGGTTTGTGAGAACCGGGATTTTTAATTGTAAACCGGAATATAACTTTGATTTCGTAGAAATATTGTTTGCATCAGCTAGTTCATTTTTACTAATACCATATCTCTTTGCAATCTTGGTTATTGTCTCGCCTTTTTTAACATGATGAACTAAAAAGGTTCTTTTTGCTGATTCAGGAATGTTCTTAATATTTGATGCAAACAGTTCCATCGAACCTCGAGGAATTTTTAACGGATAACCGCCGCTATAATTTGATGGCGTTGATAACTGGGTAAGCTCAGGATTCATTTCCTGCAGCGTCACTAAATCAGTATTGGCACAAGTTGAAAGAAATTGTAAATCTAATGCACCATCAACTGTGTAAGTATCGTAATCTAAAGGTTTTTGATAATTTATATTAGTGAAGCCATATTTTTCTGGATCCATTGCAATTATTGTAACTGCAATATAAATAGGGACGTAATTTCTTGTTTCTTTTGGTAAGTGAGGTCTTACTGACCAGTATGAATTATCGCTAGATTTTCTTAGTGCACGAGTAACTCTTCCTTCACCGCTGTTGTAAGCGGCTAAGACAAGATACCAATCACCCAAACTGGCATACAAATCTTTCAAATGTCTGGCTGCTGCATAAGTTGATTTTACAGGATCTCTTCTTTCATCATAATAAAAACTTGATTCTAATCCATACATTTTCCCAGTTGATTTAATGAACTGCCATAATCCAACAGCACTTGCCCATGACCTTGCTGTTGGGTTTAATCCGCTTTCCATCATACTTAAATAAACTAACTGTTGCGGAACTCCAACTTCCTGAAATACTTTAGTCATCATTGGGAAATACTTACCGGATCGCTCTAACCATCTTCTCATTGCGCCACTGCCTTTACCAGTAAAATAAGTCATCCACTGTTCAACATGATTATTTATTTCTAAAGGTATATCTGCAGGAATCACAACCGTTCTAGTTTCATCAACTTCTGTGGTTGTCATTTCAATTTCAGGAACAGATTCTTTCATCCATTCTTCATAAGCTGCGAATGACATTCCCTCAGGTAGCTCATTTAATCCATCCACAAAGTTCTTATAATCATCAATAATTGAATTTTCAAGTTCAAGATAAGCTGCATTTTCATCGATACCGGGATAATAACTTAGATTGTTTACAATTCTTAAAGCTGCTTCAAAATTTTCAACTGTTTCTTTTGTACTATTTACTTCCTGTTTACGGAGTGCTAAAACATAGTACTGTCTGGCTTCCTCAAGCATTTCCGACACAATTCCGACTCTGTTTGTTGTTTCTGTTACTTCCGTTTGATTTTGATTGGTTATCTCAGGAGAGCTTGCGCAAGATAAGAATAGAAAGGCCACAAAAACAGCTATTGGGATCAGAATAAATTTCTTCATTAGTACTCCGAGATAAATTTAATGGTTGCAATATATATGTTCATTTTGTTTTAATCAAGTAAAATTTCAAATCAAATGAGCTAAGGCTTAGTTTTACAAATAGTTAAAAAATTACAAAGGTATATTATTATGTTTTTTTCTGGGGTTCAAATCTACCTTATCTTTTAACAATTCAAATGCATTAATCAATACTTTTTTTGTGTTCTTTGGTTCAATAACATCATCCAAAAAACCACGTTCAGCGGCAATGTACGGATTAGCAAATTTTTGTATGTACTCATTAAGTTTTCGTTCAAGTTCAAGTTCCCTATTTTCAGATGAATCAATCTCTTTTTTAAAGATTATCTCCACAGCTCCTTTGGGGCCCATAACAGCAATTTCTGCCGATGGCCATGCATAATTAAAATCTCCACGAATGTGCTTTGAATTCATAACATCATAAGCTCCGCCATAAGCTTTTCTTGTAATTAAAGTTACCTTAGGTACTGTAGCTTCACTAAATGCAAATAACAATTTGGCTCCGTGCCGTATTATCCCATTCCATTCCTGTTCCGTGCCAGGCAAAAATCCTGGAACATCCACCAAAACTAATAGTGGTATATTGAATGCATCACAGAAACGCACAAACCTTGCACTTTTTACCGAAGCGTTGATGTCCAAAACTCCCGCCAAAACTTGCGGCTGATTTGCCACAATCCCAACACTCATTCCGCCTAATCTCGCAAACCCGCAGATAATATTTTCAGCGTAATATTTATGAACTTCAAAAAAGTCTTCATCATCAACCAGACTCGAAATCACATCTTTCATATCATATGGTCTGTTTGGATTATCCGTGATTATTGTACAAAGTTTCACATTTTCTTTTAAAGATTCAAAATCAAATTCGTAGTTAGCAGGCTTATCTTTAAAGTTTTGAGGAATGAAACTCAACAATTTTTTTACATTTAATAAAGTCTCTATTTCATTATCAAATGCAAAATGAGCAACACCGCTTTTTTGCGAATGTGTATCAGCACCACCAAGATCTTCAAAGGATACATCTTCATGAGTAACTGTTTTGACCACATTTGGTCCGGTTACAAACATATGGCTAGTTTTGCGTGTCATAAAAACAAAATCAGTTATCGCTGGTGAATAGACTGCGCCGCCAGCACATGGACCAAGAATTACTGAAATTTGAGGGACAACTCCTGAAGCAAGTGTGTTTAAAAGAAATATATCGGCATAACCACCAAGGCTGTTAACACCTTCTTGAATTCTTGCACCACCTGAATCATTTAAACCAATTATTGGAATGCCAGCTTTCATAGCTAGCTTCATAATCTTTACAATTTTTTCTGCGTGGGTCTCAGATAGTGAACCGCCAAACACTGTAAAATCCTGTGAAAATAACGCAATTGGTTTACCGTCAATTTTTGCGAAACCGGTAATTACACCATCACCTGGGTAATTTTGTTTGTCTAACCCAAAATCAGTAGCTCTGTGCTTAACAAACATCCCTATTTCATCAAAACTCCCTTCGTCAACCAGTAACTCAATTCGTTCACGTGCCGTTAACTTACCTTTGTCATGCTGACTTTTAATTTTTTGCTCACCACCACCAAGTTTTGCAGTTTCTTTTTTTTGTGAGAGTTCATCCAGTTTGTTCTTCATGTAATTCCTATTGGTTGTTAGTTTAGGAAGGGATTAAGTTTCTTTTCACGCCCAATAGTACTTTCATCTCCGTGCCCAGGATAAATAATTGTTTCATCCGGAAGTGATAAAAGTTTTTCATTTATACTTTTTATAAGCGCTTCAAAATTTCCACCCCATAAATCAGTTCTTCCTATGCTATCAAAAAATAAAACATCACCAGTAACACAGGATTTAATGTCAGGGATGTAAATACAAAATTCACCAGGAGTATGCCCCGGAGTAAAAATGAAACTCAGCTCTGATTTGCCAATCGCTAACTTTTTATCTTCACTTAAATATTCATCTGGTAAAACAGCGATTGAAAACTCCATTCCTACAAAACTTGCCTGCATCTTTGCGTTGTGAATGAGTGGAATATCCAGTTCAGGAACATAATAAATGGGATTAAATTTTTTCTTAACAAACTCACATCCTAAGATATGATCGATATGACAATGAGTGTTAATCAAATATTTTACTTCAAGATTATACTCAGTTATAAAACTTTCTAATACATCTTCTTCAGATGAATCACTGCAACCTGGATCAACTATTGCAGATTCTTTGGATTCATCATCCCAAAGCACAAATGTGTTTTCTGCAAATAAATTGAAAGTAAACTTTTTAATTTGAATCAATATTAGCTCTTAAAATTGTTTTTAATTCTGCCAAATAATTTTTTATTATAGCTGTCATAATTGTCTTTTAATTCTTCCATTGAATCTCCACCAAACTTTTGTAGAAAGAATTTAGCAATTGTCCAGGCAAGCATCGATTCTGCAATTACTGCACAAGCTGGAACGGCAACAAAATCACTTCGTTCACGTCTTGCATCAACTTTTTTCATCGTTGATAAATTTACGCTCTCTATAGGAGACATCAATGTGGCAATAGGTTTCATCGCAGCACGAACTATTATCGGCAATCCAGTTGAAACTCCGCCTTCAATTCCACCGGCACGATTAGTTTTTCTCCCGATAAAATCTTTTTTCATCACAATTTCATCGTGTGATTCTGACCCAAACTTTTCAGCTAATAAAAATCCTTCACCAATTTCTACTGCTTTAACTGCATTGATTGACATAATTGAATGAGCAATATCAGCATCTAACTTTGTGTCATAATTCATAAAACTGCCAAGGCCAACTGGAACTCCGGTGGCAAAAGTTAAAAATGTTCCTCCGAGCGTATCACCATTTTTCTTTGCTGATTTGATTTTGCGAATAATTTTTTTCTCTTGCTCAGATTCCAAAACTCGCACAGAACTCTTATCAGATTTATCAGAAATCGATTGTGCGGAAAAATTTAATGGAATTGAATTATTAAAAAGCTTTTCAGCGAAATTATTTGCTGGATAAATTCCTCCAATACTTTCAACAAAACTTCCAATAGTAATTCCAAATTCTTCAAGAAGTTTTCTGGCAATTGATCCAGCAGCAACACGAGCCGCTGTTTCTCTTGCAGATGATCTTTCAATCGAATTTCTAATATCATCAAAATTATACTTTGAAACTCCCACCAAATCTGCGTGACCAGGACGTGGAATTGAAATTTTTTGAATTTTCTCATCCACAGAATCAACCGACATTAAAGTTTGCCAATTATCCCAATCGGCATTTCTAATCAGCATTGAAATTGGTGAGCCAAGGGTTTTTCCAAATCTCACACCTGATAAGATCTCAACCTTATCAGTCTCAATCTTCATACGCAAGCCGCGACCGTATCCAAACTGCCTGCGTTTTAATTGCTGATTAATATAACTTTCAGAAATTTTTAAATTGGATGGAAAACCATCAACAATAGTTGTTAATGCTTTGCCGTGTGATTCACCTGCAGTAAGAAACCTAGTCATTAACTCTCCGATACTTTTAGCAAATATAAAAAAAAACGCCCGAATAATCGGGCGTCTGATTAAAAAATTACATTTCTGTTACTCTGGAATCTCTAATCCAACAAATCTTGAATTACCATCCTTATCCTGAACTTTTAACAAAACAGCTTTACCTTTTTTACTATCAACTATTTTTTCGAATGCTGAAACATCACTGACTTTTTTCTTATCAGCCTCAACAATAATCAAACCACTACCTAAACGCTGGTCTTCAGCTTTGCTGAAACTTTCAACTTTAGAGATTAGAATTCCAGAATTTACATTAAAGTTTTCCTTGTCCTTTTCACTTAAGTTTTTCACAGTCATTCCAATGCTTTCAAAACTTACTGTGCTGGACTTAGAATCTTTCTTTGATCCTTCTTCGTCCTTCTTCATAACAGGTTTGGTGGTAGAATCCTCATCGCGTGCTTTAAGAGTTATTTTGCGATCTATCTCTTTTCCATCTCTGAATATTTTAAGATTGATAGTTGTTCCGGCAGATTTTGAAGCAACATAACTTTGCAATTCATTAGGCTGATTAACTTCTCTGCCATCAATGGATAGAATTATATCACCGGATTTTAAATCAGTCTCAGATGCTGCACCGCCTTCTACAATATTCTGTATGATAATTCCACGAGGTTTATCTAAACCAACGGATTTTGCTAGAGCATCATTAACCTCACCGATGTTAACACCGATATAACCTCGATTTACTTTTCCATAAGCTATTATTTCCTTTGCAACATTTTTTGCTAGATTGATCGGGATAGCAAAACCGTAACCGATATATGTGCCTGTTCCCTGTGTTGCAATTGCCGAATTTATTCCAACTACTGCTCCTGAGAGATCAACCATTGCACCGCCGCTGTTACCCGGATTAATTACAGCATCAGTTTGAATGAAATTTTCAACACCATAACTATCACGAATTAACCCAAGCTGACCTCTGCCAATCGCACTTACAATACCTGCAGTAACAGTTGAAGAAAGTGATAGTGGATTACCTATTGCCATTACCCACTGCCCTACTTTTAGATTATCAGAATCACCAAGGTAAGCAGAGGTAAGATTTTCAGCATCAATTTTTATAACTGCAAGATCGGTTAATGGATCTGTACCAACAACTTTTGCAGTGAACGATCTTCTGTCCGATAATCCCACTGTTACTTTGCTTGCTTTTTCTACAACGTGATTATTTGTTAAAATATATCCGTCATCAGATATTATAATTCCGCTTCCGGATCCTTGCTGTTCTTTTGGTAGTTTGTCATCAAAAGGAAAAAAGAAAAAATCTTTATGAGGATTTTCTCTTTCTGCAACAACACTTATCTGCACTATAGTTGGAGTTACTTTTTCAGCAACTTCTATAAATGCTTTCGAAAAAGAAGTAGCATCAGCGTCCAAATTAACCGGTGGATTTGTTGCACCAAGATTTATATCTGCCCAACCGGGTCTTACCAATCCAAAACCTGAAACTAGTAATGCACCGAAAAGGACACCTACTACAACAAGAGCAACTGCTCCTAAAATGCCTTTAACTTTCATTTTTATACTCCGATATTTTTTTGTTCATAATTAGATTCACTTTTTGATCATTGGTATCGCTTTGTTCGATAGTTCCTCTACCTATAAATTTGAAATGATTGAATTCCTTTAAAGTCACTAATATGAAATTTCAGATAACGTTCCAATAATAAATTAAACCTGTCCATCAAATCAACACTAAATTTTTCTGTTAATCTATTGGTTTTTAGACAAAAGATTAACTCAAAAAGTTCCGCAGATACATTTTCCAGACCAGAGTGTGATTCAAAACAATCTGAACAGATAAATCCTGTATTGTAATCAAAGCCTAAAGATTTTTTAGCAACTACATCATTTCCGCAAATGGAACATTTATTAATGGATAATTCATAACCAAGTTCCGATAAAAAGAAAAGAAGAAATCTGCCGTACAAAAAGGCGGCGGCTTCCTTTCCGTCATTAATCATATTCAGGATTTTTATTAACCCTCTAAATAATTTGGCATTTGCTTCATGTTCAACAGTTAAGTTTTTAACAAGTTCTATAATTGCAAAACTATATTTTGTAGCCTCAAGATCTTCTTTAATACTTACAAAGTGTGAGATGAGATTAGCCTCAGAAAGTATCTGTACATCTCTTGTGTTTTTTTTATAGAAGATAATCTGAAGATGGTTAAGCGGATCAATTATTTTTCCGCTTTTGGATTTTGGTCCCCGCCCTCCTTTTATAATTGCAGAAAGTTTTCCATCAGATTCTGTGTAAAGTGTAACAATACTGCTTGTGTCTCCATAATTAAGTTTTGAAAGCACAACTGCTTCCGTTTTAATTATATCGCTCATCTTATAAAATTATAAGGGAAGAAATAAACATCTTCCTCTGTGATAATGCCTTTTATTAAGTGAGATGGAGTTACATCAAAAGCGGGGGAAAATGTTTTTGTGTTTGGATCAGCAATTTGATTACTATTTATAGATAAGATTTCTGAACTGTTTCGATATTCAATTTCTATATCTGCTCCGGTTGCAATTTTTCTATCTATAGTTGTTGTTGGCGCAGCAATGTAAAAAGGAATGTTATGATAATTACAAAGTACAGCAAGATTATATGTTCCGACTTTGTTTGCACTATCTCAATTAAGTGCAATTCTATCAGCGCCTGTTATTACAAGATCAACTTTGCCCTGCTGCATTAGAACCGCAGCCATAGAATCTGTTTGGACTGTAAAGGGAATTCCATTTTTTTCAAGTTCGTATGAAGTTAAACGCAATCCTTGCAATAGTGGTCGAGTTTCATCAGCGTAAACGTGATTAACATATCCTTCATCAAATGCTTTTTTGATTACTGCGAATGCAGTACCAAATCCTGCTGTTGCAAGTGAACCCGTGTTGCAATGGGTTAACACATTAGATTTTTTTGTAAAGATATTAAAACCATGCTCTGCCATTTTGTTGGAGCAATGTTCTTCAAAGTTATAAATGGCAACCGCTTCATGAAGTAGGGTTTTGTACGTAACAGATAAATCAGTTATTGATTGGAAAACACTTTTCATTCTATCCAAAGCATAAAAAAGATTTACAGCAGTTGGTCTGGTTGATGCTAATCTTCTATAAACTTTAGTAAAGTGCTCTGAATAATTTGATGAACCATTTTTGAATGATAATGCTAGTGCGAACGCAGCAGATATTCCAATTAACGGAGCGCCGCGCAATTCCAGCCTCTCGATTGCCGCGGCGATTCGTTCGTAATCATCAGTATCAACATAAACTTCCTGCAGTGGTAGTCTTGTTTGATCCAAAAATGAAAGATGATCTTCTATAAATTTTATTGAGTAATAACTATTCTTGTTCATCAAATCTTGAAAGCATCATAAATTCTCTGTAACGATCTTGTATCTGTAAATAAGATAAATCTTCCAATCCTTTTGTACTGAACTTTTCAACACAGAAAGAGGCCATCGTACTTCCGTAAATAACCGCACGCTTTAAACTGTCCGGGGAAAGATCACGTGTTTTGTACAAATAGCCTGTAAATCCACCTGCAAAAGAATCGCCTGCGCCTGTTGGATCAAAAATTGTTTCCATCGGATAAGCAGGTGCAGAAAAAACAATATCTTCTACAAATAAAAGAGCGCCGTGTTCACCTTTTTTTATGATAAGAATTTTAGGACCCATTTCTCTGATCTTTCTTGCGGCACGAATTAAATTTGGCTCGTGTGCAAGCAATCTTGCTTCGCTGTCATTTATAATAAGAACATCTACTCTTGGTAATAACTGAAACAACTCATCCTTCTTTCCTTCAATCCAGAAGTTCATTGTATCGCATACAATAAACTGCGGATCTTCCATCTGATCCAAAACTTTTGATTGAAGAACAGGATCGATATTGCCAAGACAAATGTATTTTGATTTTTTAAAATTATCAGGTATAACAGGATTAAAATCCTGAAAAACATTTAACTCGGTTAAAAGTGTATCGCGCACATTCAAATCATAATGATACTTGCCCGACCACTTAAAAGTTTTTCCGCCTTCAACAATCTGCAGACCTTCAACATCAACATTATGATCCTGCATAATTTTTATGTACTCTTTTGGAAAATCACTGCCCACTACACCAACTAACTCCACAGGACCGCCAAAATAACTTGCAGCCAGTGAAATATAAGTTGCTGAACCGCCCAAAGCATCTTCAACTCTATCAAATGGTGTTGCTACTGTGTCTAAACCTAGTGAACCTACAACTAGTAAACCCAAAACTGACTCCTGATTATGATTATTTATAAATGACGCCCGAAAAATAGAAAAATACACGCAGAATGCACAACTTTTTGAAATGTTAAATATTCAATTTTGAATGCTCAATGCTTATTTAAATTGTTTAATTGTTTTATTGTTCAATTGCTCTGTCATTCTACATTGTACATTGTGGATTGTACATTACTTAACAAGCATCATCTTTTTCATATCTGTAAAAACGGGAATGTTCCCTTCTCCGATTACTTCTATCCGGTAAAGATAGATTCCACTTACTATATCGCCGTATCCTGTTTCAAATTCTATCTTGCCTTCTGCACTTTGGCGTTCTGTTGCGGTTGGATGGAATAACACTTCATAATATCCTGCACTCTGATATTTGTTTACAAGTACTTTTACCTGTTCTCCAAGTAGATTGTAAACCATTACTTTTACATATCCCGGTGCTTTTAATCTGTATGGAATTGTTGTACTTGGATTAAATGGATTTGGGTAATTCTGCAAAAGATTATAATGCTCAACAACTATTGGTGGTGC
>CALLZX010000294.1 GCA_937858935.1 uncultured Ignavibacteriales bacterium
CATAAGTGAATGTTTAATTATTAATTTTTTCCTTTTGTAATGCTTCATAATACTTCTTTATAAGATCTTCGTAGTCTTTATTGTAACCTTCTTGAACAGCGCGATTCAATTCGTCTTTAAGTTTTTGCTTACTTTTTTGGTTAGATAAATTTAACTCAGTCGGACTGTTACGTGTAAAATTATTTCCACTTTCTGATTTTCTCTCTTTCTCAAAATCTCTTTCATTGATCGATTTCTGAGCGTCTAATAATTTTGATAAAATCTTCTCTTGTTTTTGAATAAGATCATCAGTCAGTTTTTCTGTATTCATATCGCTAACAACCTCCCTCATTTCATTAACAATATTTTCAAGGTCAGCAGGAATTTTTTTAGACTCACCGCTTTGCTTTGCTTCCTTATTTAATTGTTCAAGAGATTTTTGAATCATTTGTTGTTGCTGCGACAATCTTTGCATTTGTCCTTGCTGTTCTGGCGATAACTGACCCTGCTGCATCTGCTGAAGCATTTGAGTCATATTATTCAAATCCATTTGCTGTCCGCTCATTTTTTGAAGCTGCTGCATCAAAGACATCATTCCTCCACTACCGCTGCCGCCCTGCATCATCGATTCCAGCGAGCTCTTCATCATATTTGCAGCCTCATTCAAATGCATCATCGCATCACTTTGAGAAAGTGTTGCCATACTTCCGTTTCTATTTTGCATTGATTGCATTGACTGATTCATTTTCTGATTTGCATTGCCGAGAGCTTTTCCCATTTCCGGTGAGATTGCAAACGTTTTTTGTGAAAGCTCTGACATTTGTTCTAAAAGTTTATTCAGATTTTTCTTTATCTCATTTTGCTTCTGCAAATTCTCTTCAAACTGTGAAGAATTTGGATCAACATTCTGCAATTTATTTTTTAATTCTTCCTGCTGTTTTGATAAAGATAAAATATTATCAAGAATACGCATCATATCTGTAAAAGTTTGCATTTGATTTTCCTGCTGCATCTGCTGTTGCATTTGCTCCATGCGTTCTTTCATCTTCTGCATATTTTTAGAAAGCTGCTGCTGATTCTTCTGAGCTTTTTGCTTTTGATTTTGTTTTAAATCCTTTGATGCTTCTTCCGAAAGTTTCTCATTCTCTTGCATATCCATTTCATCTTTAAGTTTTTCCATCTCCTCATTGGGCATATCTTTAAGTTCACTCATCTTTTCTGAAAGCTCATCCATTTTTTCCTGTAAACGATCAAGTTCCTTTGATATTTCATCCTGCTTTTTACTTAATTCATCAGATTGCTTTTGATTATTCTGATCACTTTGTTTTGTTTGCTCATTAAGTTCATTTTGTTTTTGTTCAAGATTTTCAGTTCGCTTAATCATCTCATCCATTTTTTGTTCTATCTGAATCCGCTTTAACAAATTCATCGTTCGCTCAATACTCTTCTTAAACTTTTCTTCATCCATTTTCATCTGGTTCATTGCATCCTGAGTTTGATTACGATTCATCTTCTCAAGCGCATCCTGCATTTTCTGCATCGCTTTCTTCATCTCATCACTCGTCATCTCATCCATCAACTTCTGAAGTTCCATATATTTTTCAAGTGTTTCTTCTGAGAGCAAATTATTCTGCTGAAGTTCATTCTGCATTTGTTTTAACTGCTCACTAGAACTTTCCATTTTCTCCTGAAGCTTTTCAAACTTATCCAAAGCCTGTTCAATCTTTTCTTTTTCTTCCCAAGTTAATTGCTGTTTATCCTGTTTTAAATCTTTATCAATTTTTTCTAAATCTTTTTTTAATTCTTCTGCTTCTTTTAAAGTCTCCTGCATTTCATCCTGAACATTTTCCTGAGTTTCATCTGCATTTGATAATATCTCATCAAGCGAAGGAACGCGAACATTAATTATTTGAGTCTTTGCAGATTTTGGTCCGCTAACATTATCATTATCAAAAACTTCTAAGTAGAATGAATAAACATCATTAACAGCGGGATTAAGTTGAGTAAGATTCCAGATGTGATCAACAATTTGTTCTTTTATTTTTTTGTCTATCGAAATTTCAATCGTAGAAAACTTTTCCTGAGCTGGCTCATATCTTGATGAAGTGAGTTTATAATTAAGAATCAGTTTTGAAAAACCATAATCATCACTAACTTTGACCTCAATTGGGACTCTGCTATCATTAGCAAGACTTACATCCTGTTTTGGATAAATCAATTCGATAGCCGGATTTGAATCATACTGAGCTTTAATAAAATATCTTACCGGTTGAAGATTGTTGTTACCATATTGATCATTTATAGTAATTATATAAGAATTATCTTTTTTGATTCTAAAAGATCCTTTAACAAAATTGTTTTGCACTTTTAAATCAGTAGAAGTTGAATCTTCAAATTCAATTCGTGCTGATTTTAATTCTTTGTTTGAAAGTAAACTCAATTCAATCGTGCTGCCTACTAATGCAGAAATATTTCCGTTATCTTTTTGTTCAAGAACCGGAATGTTTGAATACCCTGGTGAAATA
>CALLZX010000295.1 GCA_937858935.1 uncultured Ignavibacteriales bacterium
GTTATAAATCCACAGGAATTTATAACAAATATTCTTTCTTCGAGGCTACAGGAAGTTGCAAAAGATGAATTTATTATTTCTGTAATAAATCCTAAAACCGGATATCAATACAACTCTACAAAAGATTTTGAAAAACGATCAGTGCAGGCTCAAAAGACTTTATGGATTTTCCCTGATTACAATTTAGGAATATCTTTGGTTGGGAAATCCATTGAAGATTTAGTAACAGAACGAGCAATGAACAATTTAATTCTAATTGGAATTTTACTTGCAGTGTTAATCGTTGCTGTTTGGTTTGTCTATCGTGCTGTAAAAAAGGAGTTAGAACTGGCTCAAGCAAAAGCAGATTTTGTTTCGAATGTTTCTCACGAACTACGAACTCCGCTTGCTTTGATAAGTATGTTCGCAGAAACTCTTGAAATGGATCGAGTTAAAACTGAAGAGAAGAAGAAAGAATATTATACTATCATTAGCCACGAATCGAATCGTTTGGGAAGAATTGTAAATACGATTTTAAATTTTTCAAAAATGGAGGCTGGTAAACGCAAGTTTAATTTTGAAGAAGAAGATTTGAATGAAGTTGTTATTCAGGTTTATCAAAATTACAGTTACCATCTTTACAACAAAGGATTTGATTTTGAATATGAACCCGGAATTGATATTCCAAAAGTAGTTGTTGATCGCGAAGCAGTTTCTGAAGCAATTGTAAATCTTTTAGACAATGCGGTAAAGTATAGTGCTGAAACAAAGTTTATTAAAATGGTAATTGGAAATGAAACTGATTTCGTTTTTATTGAAGTGCAGGATAAAGGAATTGGAATATCAGAAGAAGATCAGAAAAAAGTTTTTGATAAGTTTTATCGTGTTTCATCAGGGTTAGTGCATGCAACAAAAGGTACAGGACTTGGGCTTTCGCTAGTAAAACAAATACTCGATGCACATAAAGGAAAAATAATTTTGAAAAGTAAAGTTGGAGAGGGAACATCATTTAAAATGTTATTCTCAAAAAATCTTCAATCAAATAATGGAGAAAAAAATGCCTAAGATTTTAGTAGTTGATGATGAACAAAATATGAGAACCGGATTAAAAGATAATCTTGAGTATGAAGGCTACGATGTTGAAACAGCAAACGATGGAGAGCAAGGATTAAAAAAAATTCTCGAGAATAATTATAATCTTATAATTCTTGATGTAATGATGCCGAAAAAATCCGGTTTTGATGTTTGTAAAGAGGTTAGGAAAGCTGGAATTACAACTCCGGTTATTTTACTTACAGCAAAGGGCGAAGAAATAGATAAAGTTGTTGGATTAGAAATCGGCGCAGACGATTATGTGACAAAACCTTTTAGCTTGCGAGAATTACTTGCAAGAGTAAAAGCAATTTTGCGCAGAGGTGAGAATTTAGTAATGAATGAATCCGCACGAGAAGTTAAGATTGGCAAGCTTGAAATAAATTTTGATGGATACAAAGCAACATCAAAAAATAAAGATGTACAAATGTCTCACAAGGAATTTGAAATACTTCATCACCTATGGAAACATCGCAATTCAACTGTAAGTCGCGAAGATTTATTAACCGAGATTTGGGGTTACGATGAAACACCAACTACAAGAACAGTTGATAATTTTATTTTGAAGCTAAGACAAAAAGTTGAAGTTGATTCAAATCATCCGCAGGTAATATTAACTGTGCATGGGATTGGGTATAAGCTGGTGATTTGAGTAACCAACTCTTTATTTTAGAAAATCTTTAATAGTCTCAATAACAAATGGTTATGCCAGTAACCACATTTTAAGGGCGAAAATGAAAGCTTTAAGAATGTCACTCCTGTTTATTTATTCTCTTTTATTTTTTGTAACCGCTTGTAATGCTCAAGATTCAAGTAAAATATTTAATTTAGATTTTGAGCAGAATTTAAATAAAAGTGAGTTACCTGATGGCTGGATTAAATGGGGAAATACAGATTATTCAATTCAAATAGACACTTCAATTAAATATTCAGGTAAATATTCAGTTGTAATTAGTTTAAAGCCTGAGTCTGCAAGCAAATCGTTTAACAGCGTTGCATATCAGTTACCTGCTAATTACAATGCTTCATCTATAACACTTACTGGATATATTAAAACAGAAAATGTTAGCGAAGGTTATGCCGGATTGTTATTGAGAGTTGATGGCACAAGTGAACCAATAGCATTTGACAATATGTATAATCGTGGTATTCAGGGAACAAATGATTGGACCAAGTATGAAATAACATTACCATTTTCAGCCGAAGCAAAAAAGATTTTTGTTGCTGGCTTATTAGTTGGTAAAGGGAAAGCCTGGTTTGATAACTTTGAGGTTTTTATTGATGATAAAAATATTACCGATGCCGTTCAAATAAATAAAGAGCAACTCAAAGCAGATCTTGATAAAGAATTTGATTTCGGTTCATATATTAAAATTAAAAATCTTTCCAACAATCAAATTGAAAATCTATACAAAGTTGGTAAGGTCTGGGGCTTTCTGAAATATTATCATCCTGAAATTTCAAGAGGAAATTTTAATTGGGATTATGAATTGATTAGGATACTGCCGGAGATCATTAATCAAAACACTGATGTAAATCAGATTCTAAAAAACCAAATAGATAAATTAGGAAATGTAACACCGGGAATTATAAGTCGTGATACAAGCAATATAAAACTTTCACCCGATCTGAATTGGATAAACGACATTGAATTTTTGGGAAAAGAATTAAGTTCTGCACTTATAAAGATTAGAGATGCGCAAAAACCAGCAGAGCACTATTATATTGGATTAGTAACGGGTATTAGAAATCCTATTTTTCAAAATGAAAATCCTTATCCTAAAATGGATTTTACTGATGATGGAATTAAGCTGATTGGATTATTCCGGTATTGGAATATGATTCAATATTATTTCCCTTATAGAAATCTTATTGAAGAAAATTGGGATGAAGTGCTTAAAAAATTTATTCCTAAAATTATTTCTACGAATGATGAGCTTTCGTATAAGCTCACACTATTAGAATTAATTGGAAAGATTAGTGATACACATGCAAACATTTGGGGGAATGATGAAACACTGAACCGATTCTGGGGTCTAAAATCTGCTCCTATTGAGATTAAGATTATCGACAATCAAGTTGTTGTTACAAAAATTTATGAAGAGCTTGATGAAAAAACTGAAATAAAACCTGGAGATATCATAACTCATATAAATGGTGAAACAGCTGAAAAACTTATTAATGAAAAAATTAAATATTGTCTTGCATCAAATTTGCCAACGAAGTACAGAGATGTTTCAAGAAAGCTTTTAAGGACTAATAGTGATTTTATCGAATTAAGAATTCAGCGGAATAAATCCACGATTAATAAAAAGTTTAATTGTATTGACTTCAATAGAATTAAATATTGGGAAAACAATACTCCATCTCATAAAATATTAGAAAACAACATTGGTTATATTTTCCCGGGCAGTCTCAAGAAAGGAGAGATCGATAGCATTATGTCGGTGTTAGCAAATACTAAGGGTTTGATAATTGATTTCAGATGCTATCCATCTGATTTTATAGTCTTCAGTTTAGGAAAATATCT
>CALLZX010000296.1 GCA_937858935.1 uncultured Ignavibacteriales bacterium
ATTTATTTTATCGATTATTTATTGATGATGGTGTTGTTTGGTATAGCACACAACGTTCCGAGCGCAGAAGCAGTGCCGGACAAAGATAGAGAAAATGCATAGCATTTATTCTTTGATTTTAGATGATTAAATTGTTCAGCCCTTAGATATCCCCGGCATTGCTTTTCTGCGCTGTGTTAGCTGATCGCCACCCCACACAGTTTTGGCGTTAACCAAGTAACATTGTGTGTCTTTCTCTGATGAATGATAAATATTGTTCAACTTATAGATATCGTACAAGCTCTTCGTGCAAGTGTTGTTGGCGCTTCGCCCTTGCGCGATGTGCTTGTAGATTGATGAGATGATGTGGGTTTATTTTATTTCTTTAATAATTATACTTCGGTCGCTAGATTTCTTTGTATGTATGCGAGATGCGTTATTGCATAGTTAAGAAGTCTTTGTCAGTATGCTAGATTTCTTTGTGTGTATGCGAGATGCGTTATTGCATAGTTAAGAAGTCTTTGTCAGTATGCTAGATTTCTTTGTGTGTATTCGAAATGCATTAATACATAGCTAAGAAGTCTTTATCCACGAGCTAAATGTCCTTTTGTGGATTGGATATTTCCTTTTCAGTATTGGATATTTCTTTTTGTAGATACAGAGCACCTGCGGTACGCAGTGAATTATAAGAATTAGGTAGGGAAGTTTTTAAAAGGTCTTCGGTTTATTGAACTTTATCTTGCTTATTTGTTTGTATTCTGGGGCAGTTGCACCGAACAGGGATTTTACATAGATTTTTACATCAAGGGTAATATCATATAAACCGGTTTTGTCATTGTATAATGTTTTGTTCCTAGCGAGACGTGCGTTAGAAACGGCGGTGTAAGCAGTAGAGACATTTGTGTTGGCTGCTTGGAGAGCGGCAAGTTGTGCAGTAAGTGTTGCAATTTTTAAATCGGTTTCATTTGGTGCGTAGTTGGCGTCCGGTGTTTTGAGCAGTTCAATGAGTTTTGTAAAATGCTCAATCAATTGGTCGTAAGACTGTTGGGATGCACTGATATTGTCGGGTGCGGGAGTGTTGGGATCTACAGGAACCTCAATAGCCTTTGCTCTTTTGCCCTGCAATTTTCTGTTGATGCCTTTTGCATCTTTTATCATTTCTGATGTGGCATCGCTTGCAGAAAATGCATTAACTAAACGAGTGCCTAATTTTCGTAGTGGTTCAAATAAATCAACTCTTGCATTGGTAACGTTATTAAACGCCACGGTTTTGGTGGTTACATTAAGGATATCTGCTTTAGCTGTGGTGTGAAGGGCGGTGAGCGCGGGAAGTTTGATAGCACCTTTGGTAGGGTTGTAGATGGCTCCGTAGCCGGTGATGAAAGAAATGAAATCTTCAAAGTTTGCTACGTTTTTGGCGTGACCTGTTTCAATTACTGGAGGCATATAAAAGTGGTTTTAAATTGTGAGAAATAAAAATAAAATGCAACTCTTAATTATGCAAGAAAATTATAGTAGTGTAAATATATTTGGATGAATCGCTACATTAATAGATAGTAGATACTGGGTTTAAATTTTGCAAGTAATCAAAAAAAGAGCGCCGCGGCGCTCTTTTTTTGATTAGAAAATTATTAGCATATAGCTAGGCATATGCGGCAAAGGCCATGCAGCAGCATCCTGTTTTATCTTGCGATTGTAATCTTTCCGCTATACTTTTCTCCGGTGCCGGTAACTACTGTATAAATATAATTCCCATTGCCAACATTTCTTGTATCCCAAATGTGCTGACCTTGCATCCCTTTTAAAGCCACTTTGTAAATCTGCTTACCGGTGATATCATTTACGATAAATTCCTTAGCATCATTTTGTTTACCAGCAAGATCATAGTAACAAACTACGTAATCATTAGCAGGATTTGGGTAAACTGTGATTTCTTTTGACTTTTCTTCATTCTTGAATTTTGGTGCGGGCCTGCTACTGATGTTTGGTAATTCCCGAACCGTATCAGGATAACACATTTGATAAAAGAAGCAGAGAGCACTCCTTGCCATTGAACGAGGGAAAGTATATGCTTCGGCATCAGCAATTTCTTTTAGCTGTGCGATGCGCGTACTATCGAGTTGGTTTATTTCTAATGAATCTTCTAATAATGCTTTCTTAAAATTATGCAGATTCACAAATGCTGTATATTCTACACTATCAGAAGCAGTAAAAATAAATCGTGGTAGTAGCGTATTCAAAAGTGAATCAGCACGTTGCATATTGCCACTATACAATTGATGCTCAATCATTTCATAAGTATTTCTGATATTTGGTATCTTTTGCATCCAGCTATCAATACTGTCTGAATTAATGAAATCGGTATTGGTTTGATACACCCTCATTATATGATTCTTAAGTAGGGTCATTTGGTTGAGTTTACTTGTCATATTTTGTACAAGCAAACCTCTTGGCGTTTCGGGACTACTCCACGATGCGCGTATCATATCAATCATATAATTAGGTAATGGATTTGTCATTTTGTTTTCTAGATAATCCAGTAGAATTTCTTCTCTTGTCGCGTCAGGATTTGCAAGTAATATTTCCAGCAAAATTGGATTTGAAACAATTTCCTGCATCGCCAGTTTAAGCAGGGCATCTCGTGTAACGTAAGGGGAAATTGATAAAAATGTTGCTCTGGTAGCTAACTGTTCTGCGATAGTGGCGCTAGCTATTTCCTCAACTAATGCTTCGGTACTTCCATTGTCTAATAATTGTAAATACAGGGTATTATAAATCATGTAAGCGCTATCTTCAGATTTGAATATCATTTTAAGATTTCCCATTTCTTCTTCTGTAAAAGATTCATAATCATAATGTTCCATCCGGGCGATATCCGATGAGCCATCATTTTCACAGCCGGAAGGAATGCTTGTAGCGGTGGTTGTAACATTAAAACTTAGTCCATTTAATGTCTGGGAAGTAACCGGGGTGTAGAAGTATTTTACAGGCCCATTACCACCTGTGACATGATTCCAACTCGCACAAGTAGCATTTTGCGTAGTGAGTATATTGCCTGTAGCTGAACTAGCGGCGGCTCCTGTTTGTACAGTACGTATTAATGGTGTTGCTTGAAATATGAAATCGAAGCGTTCATTGTTCACATTAATATTGCAACTATAATTTAGTCCGTTGTTGCCAGTTCCATCGCAGCAGGTCATATCCGCATCATTCCCAATCAATAAATCTTCATATTTATTTAAGGTGATGCTTTCATAATTTTGCCCAGTATTCTGAACTTCAGTACCAGCCGTATATAACCCTAAACCTGGGTAAGCGTATGCTGCAATATTATGCAGATAATTTTCGGAGTAAATAAAATTGCTTACGTTTTCCATTTTTGTACCTAAAGAATAATAACTTGTCTGTCCACTCGGTGTTGGTGTTTGTTTAGCTCCTATATTAATACTGTTACCATTTATTACCGGCCTTATCATATTAAGAAGATGAATGCCAATTTCATTTCTATAGAAGTGATTATCTCTGATGATTACCGGATAGGAGCCTCCTTTTTTGTATGCAAAACCATTGGAATTCCAAATAAAAAGTGGACAAAAAATATTAGTCATTTAAGCTACATTTT
>CALLZX010000297.1 GCA_937858935.1 uncultured Ignavibacteriales bacterium
AAAAAGTCCTAAGTCATTTCCGCTCGGGTCAAACCTTCTAACATTATCTCCCGAATATGATGAGACATACAAATTGCCGCTGCTATCCCAATCTAATCCGATGCTTTGCGGTACACCGACACTTGTAAATTCATCAACAAAAGCGCCGCTTAATTGATAGCGTCTAACTTTTCCATTACCGCTCCATTGCAGAACATAAAGTAAGCTATCTTCACCAATTTTCATTCTTGTTGGTCCGGCAATACCAGTCGCAAAATTATCAATATAAACTCCTGTTGATGAATTATATTTTGTTATTCTACCAGAATTTAGATTTGATATTAATACTACTTGTTGATCTTCCAGAAAAACAATATCCTGCGGCCAGGCAAGCTGATCGTTTATAAACACCTGAGGATTCTCACCGTTGCCATCAAACTTTAAAATTTTCCAAGGTGGATTTGAAAAATTTTCAGCATCACTAACATAAATATTCATTTCTTGAGCAATTGTGTTTGAAGGTATTAACAGTAAAGAAAACACAAAGAATAGAATTACTCTTGAATAATAAGTTGTTGCAATTATCATTTTATAACTCCTTCTTTTGATATTGAAAAGCCAGCAAGATTAATTTGCTTGATGTCTGGCAATAATATCTGAATAGAAACTATAAATCGTTGGCAATAAAGGATAGGTGGAAAATAAGCGTTTTTGATGGCGGGATTTGACAAAACCGCCGGAGTTTCCTCCTGCGGTTAATCAGAATAAAGTGCATCAAGTCCAAAAAGTTTTATCGCAACAAAATCATTTTATTGGTTTGGACAAATGAACTTGAATTTAATTTGTAAAAATAAATTCCGGAAGGAACCTGCATCCCAAGATCATCAACAGCATTCCAGTTGATAGAATAATTGCCCGGATTATAGAAATTATTTACAAGTGTTTTAACTTTTTGTCCGAGTAAATCATAAACTGCTAAAGAAAAATTATCTGCCGTAGAAACCGAGAATTCAATTTTTGTTGTTGGGTTAAATGGATTCGGATAATTATTAAACAACTTTGTTTCAAGAGGAACAAGATTATTCTCATCATCCTGAATTGAAGTTATGGTTAACGGAAATGAAGTTGGCAAACAATTGTAACCTGAAATTATCAATTCCGCATTTCCCATTTCTGTAATCGGTGGATCCAATAAAATATTTGCACTGCCTGTGGAGTCCGAATAACTTATGCCATATAAAATGCTGTCTTTCATTATAACACAAGTTAATCCTTCAATTGCAATACTTTCAGAAGTTACATTAATATTAATAGGAGAAGTACCTGGCAGTATGCTTGATTGATAATCAGCCTGAACATTTATTGGATTGCTCGTCCAGATTCCCATTGCAGGATCACCTAAAACGTTGTTGCAATAAAAGCACCAGCGCAAAGCACCTTCTTCCCACTGTCCTGGCGCAGTTACCCAAGGAACACTTTCAATTTTAGAAGTTAATAAAGCCACACCAATTCTGTATAATTTGTCATTATATAATGCGTCAACAAATTCTCTCTGCAAATGCGTTGATGGTCCTTCAGTCTGGCCCTCGTTAAACCAGCCGTAACGCGAGTTACCAATAAACGCTACTGCAAAATTTGAAATGTTAACCATTTTTTCTGCAATGCAGTCGGATTCATCAAATCCTCCGCAATTACATCCGGTTGTGTTAACTAAAGTATAATTATGAATTAATCCATTTACTTGTGAAAAATTTTGATTTGTAATATCACCGTCATTCAATCTCATCACATAATTATAATTTGAATGCCCCGCATGGTGTATAAAAGATTTTCCTTCATTGATTTTTGAAATCAATGTGCTACCCGACCAGTATCCTAAGTTTTTGTCGTATAGTTTTTCAATATTATCATCTGTAGGAATGCCCATTGTTGTATAACCATTATCATTACGATATCCTATTAATAAATCAAGATAATCGCCACCCCAGGTTTGTGGATTGGACCACAAATCTTCACCCGCTAATAACGGTTTATTAAATTCATTTAGTACAGGATTATTCTGATATGATTTAATTTTATTTATGATATTACTTAAATCTGTAATATTGCTTGCTGGTATACGTGCAACTGAAATTTCTGGCAATAAATCATCTTCGCCAATTTCTCCCCACTTATTATTTCCATTAGTATTCCAGTTTCCATCAAGAGCAGAATAGTATAAATCCGAAGGGATATCATAATCTTCATAAACGGTAGACGACTGAACGTGACAATAAAATCCACGATATGGAATGTGTTCAACATCCCCACCAAGGAGCACATATTCGATACTATTATTTTGATATTCCTGAATTATAAAATCTCTAATTTTTTCCGGCGAATCTTGCCCTGTTGATGAGGCATAAATTGAATCTGTTGAAATAATTTTTGTCTTTAATCCTCTAACTTTGTATAAATAGATAAGCTCAGAAAAATCGCTGATAAATTGAGAGGGCGAAATTATTAATAGCTGATAGCTATCGTTATCAACTATCTTTTTGGGATACATCCTTATTAGATCAGGATTTTGAACAAGTTTTTTAATCCTATCTAACACATTGATGTTTGAATTAAGATATGTTAACACCTCATTAGCTTTGGATCCTGTTTTTGTCTGGATTCTTACAGTAACTTTTTTATAAAAAGAAACTTTTCCGGTTGAGGGGACGTATTTGACAGGAGTAAAAGAACAAAGAGCTACAGAGTAACCATTCATATATTGTGTTATTAATTTCCCGGTTTGCCTGGATGGATATGATTCGTTTGAAGAATAAATCAGGTTGTTCTTAACAAACTCGCCGCTTGATTCTTCAGACATTGGGCGAACAAACTGCTTCGGTGAAAGGGAATAGTAGCCATCTATAGATATTTCATCTTCTCCAATAAACTCAATTGATTCTGCAACTTCTCCGGGCGGCAGCAATAGGGAAACAGAATGATAAGGCAAAACAGGTTCGCCGGTTTTTCCTGTTAATAACGTGTTTTCAAAATCAATTATCTGGTAACCAGATTTTTGAATCACCTGGTAATTATCGAAATAATATGTTTTTTCAATTAGTTGAGCGTTGAGATTGATATAAGCGAAAAGAAATGCTAAAAGAATGGCTTTCAATTTTATCATGATAAAACCTGAAATTGTTACTCAAAATATAATTAAGCGAAGTTCTATCATCAATAAAAAAAACCGCAGAATTTTTCTCCTGCGGTAACAAACTTTCAAGTATTTAGTATCCTATATCCAGCATCTTGCATCTATTTCGTAAACACCAATCCAACTTTCTCACTAACATTAACTTTTATTGTATCTCCCTTCCCAAAGTTACTTGCAAGCAATTTCTGCGAAAGGGGATTGATAAGATATTTTTGTATTACACGTTTTAAAGGACGCGCACCGTAAGTTACATCATATCCAAGCTGTGTGAGCCAGTCTTTTGCATCATCTGAAACATTAAGAGTAATTTCTTTTTCGTTCAGCATTTTTTCCACACGAGCTAATTGTATATCAACAATTTTTCTTATTTCAGATTTTAACAATGGCTTGAATAGAACAACTTCATCAATCCTGTTTAAGAATTCCGGACGAATAGTTTTTCTCAACAAATCATGCATTTGCTCACGTAACTGTCCTAAAACTTCTTCAGCATTTTCTTCATTATAAGATTCAAGTCTATCCTGTATCAAATGCGAGCCAAGATTTGATGTCATTATAATAATTGTATTTTTAAAATTTACAGTTCGTCCCTGGTTATCGGTTAATCTTCCGTCATCTAAAACCTGAAGCAGAACATTAAATACATCGCTATGTGCTTTTTCAATTTCATCAAGCAGTACAACGGAGTAAGGCCTTCTTCGCACAGCTTCAGTTAACTGTCCGCCTTCTTCATATCCAACATAACCGGGAGGTGCGCCAATCAATCGAGATACAGAAAATTTTTCCATATACTCGCTCATATCAATTCGAATCATTGCGTGTTCATCATCAAAAAGAATTTCTGCAAGTGCGCGTGCAAGTTCTGTTTTACCAACGCCGGTTGTTCCAAGAAAAATAAAAGAACCAATTGGTTTATTTGCATCCTGCAATCCGGAACGGGAACGGCGAATTGCATTTGAAACAGCAGATACTGCTTCATCCTGTCCAATAACTCTTTGATGAAGCTCGTCTTCAAGTTTTAAAAGTTTGCTTCGTTCGCTTTCCAGCATTTTGCTCACAGGAATTCCGGTCCACTTTGCAACAACTTCTGCAATATCTTCAGCATCAACTTCTTCTTTAAGCATTCTTTTATCTTGTTGAGCTTTTGCAAGATTTTCAGTTTCTGTTTTTAATTGCTTTTCAAGATTAACAATTCTTCCATATCGTATCTCTGCAACTTTACCCAGATCACCATCGCGTTCAAACTTATCAGCGTCTTGCTTTAGATTTTCAATTTCACTTTTCATCGTTCTGATTTTTTGAATCTTTCCTTTTTCAATATCCCAATGCAGTCGAAGATCAGATCGCTCGGAGTTTAATTCACCCAACTCAGCCTGCAATTCTTCAAGTCGCTTTGCAGAGGCTTCATCTTTTTCTCTTTTTAAAGCTTCTCGTTCAATTACAAGTTGCTTAACTTTTCTTTCAACCGTATCAAGTTCTTCCGGCATAGAATCAATTTCAATTCTAAGTTTTGATGCGGATTCATCAATCAAATCAAT
>CALLZX010000298.1 GCA_937858935.1 uncultured Ignavibacteriales bacterium
ATGATGCTTTTTCTGCTGGGCCAGAAAATCCCGATGGATACACGCCTGGTATGTGGGTATTTACAGCGCTCGCATCGTTGGGTTTATTCTTTTCATTTATGTTATGGAAAACTGAAACAGGACCAAACGCACACGGGCTTGAAAAGGGGATGACAAAATAATTTTTTAATTAAATTTGGCAGGGGATGAAATTCAATTCATGAATTAGGAGACAAAATGAAAAATTTTTCTGTTGTTCTGTTTGTTATTGTTCTGTTGATTAATACATCTCAAGTTAAAGCCCAGTCAGCTTGTTGCGGTTTGGATATACTTGGTGGAATGCTTCTTGAATCAGGTATTTATGGCGGATATGGAGCTCAGCAGTTTTCAGCAAAAGGATTTAATGATTACATAAAAGTATATAATGACAACCGACCTGCACTAACTAAAACAATGGATGATTTCGGATTTGTTAATGGATGGAAGGTTGGCGCAAACCTTTTGCAAATTCAAGATGATGATATGCTGTATGGTTTAAACTTTTTTTATCAGCAAACACAAGAAAAGCATGAAGCCACTGCAACTTTAACAAATAATATTCCAGCAAAATGGGAGAATGCTCTTACGCTTATTTCATACGGATTTGGAGTTTCTTTTTCATACGTAATGAGTAACAGTTTTGATTTTAAAATTGCAGATATTAAAATGAACTGGAATAATGCAAAACTGATAAGCAAAGACACCGAGGGAACAAATCCAACAACAGAGCAAACATTAAAATCACCTGAAGCCAGCATAGGCGGGCAAATTAGCACCGGTTTATTGTATTATCCATTCCCACCATATATTTCCCTTGAAGCCAATGTTGGTTACTCTTACTTTACAATAGATCAAATGCAATTTGAAAGCGGTCAATATCTTGCGAAGAATGAAAACAGTAACGAACTGATGGAAAATTTTATTGATGGTGGAGGATTCTTTGCATTTGCTCAATTAAATATTGCAATACCAATTTTTCAATAAGCCGGATTATGCCTAAACTTTTTCAAAAAATATTATTTCTGATTCTGATTTTTACTTATCAAATTCTACCACAATCATTTGGATTTGGTTGTTTGGGTTTTGTTGGTGGTTTTGGCGGTTTCAGTTACCACCAGTATAATGCTGATGGTCTTAATAGATATGTAGCAAACTTCAATTCTAGTTATTCTGAATATATAGACAACGATATGAGCGAATTCAGTAAAGCTACCGGTTATAGAGTTGGTGTAAATGTTTTTCGTGCAAAGTTTAGTGGATTTTTTGTTACTGCAAAAGGTTTTTATCAACAATTACTTGAAGATCATTCAGCGCGGGTTTATCAAACAGCCATTGGAATTGATTATGAATATGACTTAAAGATAAAAAGTTGGGGAGTTGGTGCAGATATTGGAATTCCTGTTACAAATTTTTTTAGCTGGAAAATTCTTGATGGCAGTATTATTGTTAATAGCGCCCGCTTTACCGAAACTATAAATTCATCCCAGGGTACATCTGTTAAGAAATATGATAATGATGAAACTGAAATAGGCTATTCTATAGGGACCGGATTTATATTTGAAATCATTAAAGATTATATCAGTCTTGAAGGTGCCGCAAGTTATTCTCAGCTTACTATTGATAAAATGAAAGCTGATGATGGTTCTGGTTATCTTGAATTTAATGCCCAGACAGGAAGTACAGATAAATTTATTAATTCTGGCGGATTTAATGCAATTATCCAATTGAATGTAGGTTTTCCACTTTAATCACAGGAGTAAAATGAAAAAATTATCAAAACTTGATTCTGCATCTGCAATTGCAATACGTGATTGTATGGGTGCAAAAAAAAATGAAAAAATTCTTGTTATTACAGATGAGATAAAAAGAGAAATTGGAATTTCACTTCACGAAAATGCTGTAAGATTAGGTTTTGAATCTCTGCTTGTTGAAATGAAATCCGGAAAAATAAATGGTGAAGAACCTTCTGATATTGTTGCAGATCTTATGCAAAAATATAATGTAGTGTTTTGTCCAACTGCAAAATCTTTAACTCATACAGATGCCAGAAGAAGTGCATCCGCTAAAGGTGTACGCATAGCTACTTTTCCAGGAATAACAAAAGAAGTTATGATTCGCGGAATGAATGCGGATTATAAAAAAATATCTGCTCTAACTGTTAAACTCCAGAAAATATTAGAAACAGGAAAAGAAATTCGTGTTACTGCACCCGCGGGAACAGATATAACATTTTCTATTGCAGGAAGAAAAGCTTATGCCAGTAAAGGATTATTTCATTCAAGCGGCGAAAGTGGAAATCTTCCAACTGGTGAAGCATTTCTCGCACCGGTGGAAGGATCATCAAACGGAGTTTTTGTTGTGGATGGCTCAATGGCAGGTTTAGGTTTGATTAAAAATGCTAACATTAAGATTGAAGTTGAAAATGGTTATGCCACAAAAATTACTGGTGGAACTCTTGCAAAAAAATTAAAAGTAATGTTAGATAAAGTTGGAAAAGATGCTCGTAATATTGCAGAATTTGGAATCGGCACAAATGATTCCGCAAAACTTAGTGGAGTTTTACTTGAGGATGAAAAAGTTATGGGCACAATTCACATCGCACTTGGTAACAATGTTTCTATGGGAGGAAGTGTAAATGTTCCAATTCACTTAGACGGCGTTGTTAAAAAACCAACTGTCTGGATGGACTCTAAAATGCTAATGAAAGACGGAAAACTTTTAGTGAAATGATAAATGATCAATGTTAAATGCTCAATGATTTTTTTTTACAAAATCTTGTTTCTATAATCCGCCTCGACGGATTGAGCATTTTGCATTGTAAAACTCTCTTTCCTATAAAAATAGCTTTAATTATCTTTACAACAACGAAAAATATTTTAAGGATTACGGATAGATGTCAATATTACCAATCACGGTCTGTGGTGATAAGATATTAAGAAAAAAAGCAGCACAAGTTTCGAAGGTTGATAACAAGATCATTAAGCTAATTGCAGATATGTTTGAAACGATGCACAATGCTAATGGAATCGGACTTGCTGCAAATCAGGTTGGAGCCAACAAGCAAATTTTTGTTGTAGATATTTCCGTTGCTGAAGGTTATGAAGATGCAAAACCATTGGTTCTTATTAATCCAAAAATTATTGCAAAGTCTGAAGAAACAATAAGCTACGAAGAAGGGTGTTTAAGTATTCCCGATCAGCGTGAAGAAGTTATTCGGCCGAAAATGATTAAGATACAATATCAGGATGCAGATTTAAAAACTCAAACAATTGAAGCAGATGATTTACTTGCAAGAGTGATGCAGCATGAGTTTGATCATTTGCAAGGTGTTTTGTTTACCGATCTTGTAGATGAAGAGACAAAAAAGAGATTAAAAAAACCGCTTAATAAAATAAAAAATCGAAAAGTTGAAGTGGCTTATCCAATCAGTTCTTCTGCAGATTATCAGATTTTGTAATATCGCTAAAGGTGAGTGATGAAAATTGTTTTTATGGGCACTCCAGATTTTGCAATTCCTTCATTAAAAATTCTTATTCAAAACAATCATAGTATTATTGCAGTTGTTACTACTCCAGATAAAGAGCGGGGAAGAGGACAAAAAATTACTTTTACTGCAGTTAAGCAATTTGCAATTGAGAATAACATTTCAGTTTACCAGCCAGAAAAACTAAAAGGTAATATTGAGTTTGTCGAATTAATGAAATCAATTCATCCGGATTTATTTGTTGTTGTTGCGTTTAGAATTCTTCCAATAGAAGTTTTCGAAATTCCGAAGTTTGGTTCCTTTAATTTACATGGTTCATATCTTCCAAAGTATCGTGGTGCAGCACCAATACAATGGGCATTGATAAATGGAGATTCTGAAACTGGCTTA
>CALLZX010000299.1 GCA_937858935.1 uncultured Ignavibacteriales bacterium
GAATTTAATTTATCTAAGGTTTCTAAATATTCTCTCACTAAATGAATATGTTTTTGCTTAAATATACTTGTATCAAGGTAGGGTACATATTCAACCAGTCGATCGGCATTTATTGTAAGTATTGCAAGATAATCACCTCTTTCAAGGTCATCTATTAAGGGTAATGATCCTGATTGTGATTTAACGAACGATATATTGAATAATATAATTAAAATTATTTTTATTGGTGATTTCATTTATAAAACTCCTTTATACTTTAATCGACACATTTTTTTAATCTCCAACGATCAATTAGGGGTTGAAGGTAGTTATCAATAACTTTTTTATGTATTGTATTGTTTTCAAATTCCAACTCTTTTACTTTATTACCACCACCAGTTGAAATTTTTAGATCTTTATTATATGTTGCATCATAAAACTGTTTTATGATTTTTTCTGCTGCTTGCTTAAATTCTGATAGTGCATCTTCTCCACTGCTAAATTCCGAACACTGTTTTATTGTTTCTTTTATTTTAATTAAGTATTCTGCCTTGAACCCTTCAGCCACTTCTAGAAAATGGTCTCTATGAACAGCTTCGTGTCTCATCCAAATATCCCTTATCACATATACTGAATTAATAACCCCACCTGGGTAAATTATATTTCCAACGGGCATTGGATATAATTCATGTTTTTCAAGCCAATATATCTTGTCATAACAGGTTGTACCATTCGGGAAACTATATGCATCATTTATTAATACATCGTCTGCGTCTATATTTGCTTCACAGAAATCTGATACACAATTTATTACTATATCATCATCAAAAGTAAATTGTATTTTATCGCTGCCTTCTTCCTTACACAGTTCTATATCGAAATCTTTACTGTAGCAGCTACTATCAGATGGAAAAAATGCAGTTCCAGCCAAATAATTTGGGTCTGCACATACATTCAAATTCTGCCAATTATTCTCATAAACTTCCAATTCAATATCTGGAAATTCAATTTCATCACATTCATCTAAATCCTCACACCACTCATCTTGCTCCACCACCACATCGCCTTCCCAGTAACCTGTTTCGTACAAATAATTTCCATAATAGCAAACTTCACGTATTGGTGCCTCAATTGGCGGCTCTCCTTTTATAGCACTTTTTGATTCTAGCAATTCCTCCTTCTTTTCCTCTATCATCTTTTTATAACCGGCTTTTATTTCAAACATTCTGACTTGCTCATCTGTTAACTTTTCATTTTTCTCATCGCCTTGTGTTATTGGTTTCAACGATGATCCGCCTAAGTCTGTTCCAACCCTTAGTCTTACAATACCGCTATCTCCCGCAACACTATCTGCTGCTACAAAATAAATTGGCAGTTGTACGTCTGAGAAATAAACACCAAGACTATCACCAACTAATATGTTTCCGTTAACACATCCATCTAATACCGCAAGCTCAAATGTTTGTCCTTGTGGAAATTCTTCCAAAGTTCCAACAGGATTCCTTTTTTTTACTACAATTTCTGCCGTATCAGCAGCTCCCACAACTTCCGGATTTGTATAAACATAAACCGATGGTGGTTTTATGTACACATTTATTTCTTTTGGTACTATTTCCGAAGCAGTAGTGCTGATCCTTATTACTACTGTATCTGTTTGATTTGGCGATTTACCATCTGCTATTAAATCAATCCAGGCACTGCCAAACCAATGATCAAGATTTGATAGCATTTTAGTTTTTTCATATGTATAAGGATCAATCAAACTGCCATATTCTTGTCCCTTAATAATTTCGGCATTTAATTTTGTTTCCATTGGGAAATAGCGGCATTCATTGGTTATTGAGATACCTATGCTTGCATATTCACCTGCATCAATAGAGTCTGGATATGAATTGAGTGCCAAATTATAGTTATTTGGATACCATTGAGTTTCTGAAGTAAAAATAATTCCGTTGATAGTGGCTTCAATTATAATTGGATGGGAAATGCTATCCGGAAATACAGTTTCATTTTGTTTTAAAATTATGTTTTCTAATCCATCGCGTTCCCAGTATAATCCCCAGAAAATCATTAAATCATCAAGACTTACAAATGGATCTATTACAATATTGCTGCCAAGGTTTACTCCTGTTTGTAAATTATAAAATGATGCATAATTAGCTCCTTCAATTATTCTTAACGTAAGAGCATCAGTTGGAAACCAACCTATATCATTACAATTTGCATACTCTACTGGCTGGATTTTTAAAGATACACTGTTAGTATCGCAAAGTGTACCTTCTAAGGTAAAGTTTGGAATGGCAATTGTCCCTACAGTTGTGCCGCCAACAACAGTATTTATTTCAACCCCATCAACCAATACTTGTTTTTGAGCGCTGGCTATTTCATCATCATACCAACCATAACCTGTAGAACTCCTGTAAAAATATCTTTGCATTTGAAATAAGAAATAGTGACTACCTTTACCTGACTGGGAGATTGTGGTATAACCGCTTGTTGTCCAACCGCTATTTATTGTATCTCCAGTACAGGTAGTAATTTTTATATTTCCTCTTACATATTCAGAGGGTGTCCAGGAATAAATATACGTGTAGGTAGATTCATTGCCAGAATTTGGTGAGTCAGAATTTATTGCCTGCGGATTTATCTCCACTTTTTCTTTTATTATTACTTGCGCAGAAAGGTTAGAAG
>CALLZX010000300.1 GCA_937858935.1 uncultured Ignavibacteriales bacterium
TGGCAAGTTGAGTGATTTTGCTGGGTTGTTTGTTTTTTCTGTTTTTTCTTCAATAATATGTGAAAAAATATTTAATAACGATAATGTTTTGTGGATCAACTATAGTTGTATAGCATTGCTTTTTATTTTAATAAAAGTAATTCCTATAGAACAATGGTTCCCAATAAGTATCACTGGTTTTTACCCCAATATTATAGCAGATAAAACAGACTTGATGGCATTATCTATTTTGCCTGTTAGTCATTATTTCTTTAATAGATTAAAAAATGACTACACTCCACATCTTAGCAAGAATATTAAATTCTTGATAATTCCTTTGGTATTTTATTCCATTGTGGCAACAAGCCCACCTCTTTATAAATATTTACTTAAAGCTGATAATAATTTGATTTATAATCTTACCGATACCCTGAACATAATAGATTTTGAAAATTATATTACTCATAGTGGTTATACTATTATCAATAAAGATTCAAGTGAAACAAAAATAAACTACATATTAAAATACAATGAGTATATCGTTTATGATTCAGTTGCCAATAGGAGTCAAGAATATAAAGCTGATATATTATACTCAGAATATTATCTATCACTTTATCCTTTAAATTATTTAACAATAAATAATGTAAATATCACTTGCTATTTAGATTCTATAGATAACCAGAAGGCGTTTCAAATTATAAGTGATAATTTTGTGAATAATATAAAATCAATATTAAAATAAATGTATAACCCGCGCCTCAACGCCGTTATGTAAAAAGTCAAGGGTTGAGTCGTAGTATAAAATAAAAAGTGTTCTTATTTTTTTTTACTAAAAGAATCAATCTGTTATTAACAGTCCCCGATTAAATCGGGGCTGCAGTATGTCTTTTAAAAACATTATTAAGGCGAGGCTGCAATCTGACCAGAAACTCATTTACAGCTCCCGAAGTAATTCAGGATGTCTGTTGAACCAAAGGTTCTATGAGCAGGGTTGAGGAAACAGTCCTCGCCACTGAAAAAAAGTAATTACTTTTAGTTTCTGCTAACTTTTTGTTCTTTGAACTACTGACAAAATATCTTTTTACTTTTAAGCAACTAATGCTTTAACATACCTGTCCTGGTTTATCCAAACGTGTCTTATTCTTCTGAGCAGTTTCTTTGCAATACGGATAATAGCTTTTTGTTTAGCCATCGTTTTTATTAATTCTTTATACTTAAATGTAAGAGCAGGATCTGTTTTAACAGCAGTCCACGATGCCTCTACAATTAAAGGACGAAGGAACTTGTTGTGGCGGAAAGTTAATCCTCTTGTGTAATCAGTTTCACCGGATGAGTAAACTGAGGGTACAAGTCCAACAAAAGATGCAAGCTGATCAAGACTGTTAAATCTTTTGATGTCTATCAGTTCTGTATAAAGACTCATTGCTGTAATAAATGCAACACCGGGTACAGAAACCAGAGATGAAATAACCGGAGATATGTTTTCCTGTTTTGCTTCTTCTCTTAGCTGCTTTAGTACTTGTTTAAGATTTTCTCTTGATTGATCTAACTGCAGAAGAAGATTATCAAGAGTAAACTGGCCGGCAGTTGAGTTTAGTTTAATAGACTTAAGCCAATGGATAAAGTAACCGGACCAGCGTGGATTGGTAATGTGTTCTTTTGGAATAATGATGCCGTAATTGTACAGAAGCATTTTAATTCTGTTCTTAATTCTTGTTTGATTCTGAACAAGACGGAAACGAAGACGCATAAG
>CALLZX010000301.1 GCA_937858935.1 uncultured Ignavibacteriales bacterium
ACTTATCTGAAAGAGGTATTCCATTTTTGATCGGTGTCGTTCCATTTTATGTTGATCCGATTGGCGGAGTTAGAATTAGTCTTTCTGATAAACCTGATATGGCTGATGCATTGCGCTATGTTGAATTTAATGGCGGAACAATTGTAATGCATGGTATAACTCATCAATATAAAGATGTAAGTGCATCAGATTTCGAGTTTTGGGATGCAAATCTTAATCTCCCTATTCAAGATGAAAATGCAAGTCTGATTCATCGAAAAATTGAAATGGGGCTTAGTGAATTTTCTAAAAATGGTCTTCATCCTTTGATATGGGAAACTCCACACTATACTGCTTCAAATATTTTATACAAAACAATCTCTGAATATTTTAGTACAGCCATCGAACAGAGACTATCAATTGAGAATCCTGATTACAGCCAATTTTTCCCATATGTTATTTATAAAGATTTGTACGGCCAAAAAATTTACCCGGAGAACTTAGGTTATATTCCTCTTGATCCAAATCCAAAAGCAATAAAGAAAGCGGTAGATGATATTATAAAAGGGGCTGAAGCCAATCTCTATGTTCGTGATGGTTTTGCATCATTTTTCTTTCATTCGTTTCTCGATATTAAAATCCTGGAGGAATTGGTTGATAAAATTGAAAATCTGGGTTATACTTTTTTAAATCTAAAAGATGAAATCAACTCAGTTAAATCTAAAAAACAAATTCTTCTTTCCGGGTCCCAGAATTATTCATTTGTTGTAGATGATCAATATATAACCGAAACTTATTTTGATCAGGATGGAAAGATAAAACAGAAAAAAAATGCTGATAAAAGAACAATTGGCAGTATCTCTAAAAAGATAAATCTGAAACCAGGGGAATATTACCAGGCAGAGTTAACTGAATTTTATAAAAGTGAACCAGGTTTTTTAGAAAATATATTTCAAAATGTTAGCAATAAATATGATGAGATATTTGATCTAGATGAGAATTGGAATGAACTACGAGTGGTGATATTATGGAATCACTACGCAAAAGGAGCTGCATATAATGATCAGGCATCTTTGGCGTCTGTGTTCCAAAGTGTTAACGTAACAATCGATACAATATTTTCTGGTCAGCAAATCGATTTAAGTAAATACAACTTATTAATTGTCCCATATACTTCTGTGGAATCGCTAAAGCCAACCGACTATAATATTATAACCAACTTTGTAAAAGGTGGTGGAAATATTATTACAGATACCAAAAATTATCTATCTGAAGAACTGGGCATCAAGCACACTTCTACGCAAATTAAGGTTGAGGGTATTCGTGATAATATTTTTCACGAAGAAAAGATTGTTTGGAGTGATCCGGAACTAGTAAACAAGTTTGAAACAAATGATGTTGATGAGATATTCTGTTTTGATCAAGCTACTGAATTCCCAATGGTTATTGGTAAAAAACATGGCAATGGAAAAGTAATATACATTAGCTCTAAATTCGATCCTCATTCGCAGTTAGGCTACAGTCACTATCCATATTTGTTAGAATATGTAAGAAAATATTTCAAGCTAAAACCAACAATCAAAAAAAATAGTTTAGAGGTTTATTTTGATCCTGGTTTCAGATCGAAGATCAGTATTGAAAAATTGGTTAAGCAATGGGTAAAACAAGGAATTAGAATTATACATGCTGCAGGCTGGCATCAATATCCCAAATACACATACGATTATAAAACTCTAATCAAACTTGCACATGCAAATGGTATTCTGGTTTACGCTTGGTTAGAACCGCCACAGGTAAGTCTAAAATTCTGGGTAGAACATCCAGAATGGAGAGAAAAAAACTTTTTAGGTGAGGATGTAAGACCTTCGTGGCGATATCCTGTAGCTCTTACGGATGCACAATGTGTAAATACTATGAAGAACGAATTTGTTAAGTTTCTTGAAAGTTATGATTGGGACGGAGTTAATTTAGCAGAACTGTATTTTGAGGCTGGATTAGGCTTTAAAAGTCCAAATCTTTTTACTCCAATGCATCATTCGGCTCAACAAGAGGTCAAAGGAAAATATAACATAGATCTTACTAAAATATTTGAGCCAACATCAAAATATTATTGGGAAGACAATTTACAGGTAACAAAAAACATAGTTGATTATAGAGTTAATAAGCTTAACCAAGTTTATGAAACACTTTTAACATCATTCCAGACTATTGCAGATAGAAAAAAGGGATTCCAAATCATTGTTACAGCAATGGATAGTTATGGCTCACCTGAACTTCGTGAATATATTGCTGATGACATGGATAATGTTCTAAAGCTGCAAATGAAATATGATTTTATACTGCAAGTTGAAGACCCTCAGAATCTGTGGTCAACAAATCCAACCAGATATTATGATATTGGAAAACAATATCTGGAAAAGATGAGTGATAAAAGTAAATTGATGCTGGATCTAAACATTCTGAAATTCAGAAATGAAAATGATGTAATACCTTTTCCAACATTAACACAGACCGGTACTGAAAGTTTTCATATGGTTCGTTCTGCTTCTCTGGGCGCACCAAGATTAACTATTTATTCGGAATCAAGTGTTAATCCTCAGGATCTTTATTACATGCCTTATGCTTTAGCAGGTGAAGTTAAATATAAAGTCACCAAGGAAGGATTTGAATATTATTCACCTACTTCTTTTATTTTAGAATTACCCAAAAGCATTATGAGTATAAGTCTAGACAATAAAACGATTTCGCCGGGTAGAAATAATTCATTTATTATACCTTCCGGAACTCATCTTATTAATTTTAACAAAAGTGAAGACCAGTTTAATCCAACTGAGTTACAGACAAAAGTGCTTTCGTTCACCGGTAATCTTATCTCAATCAATTATGGTTATCAAGATTTATCTTTTACTTACGAGTCTGACACAAGAACAATTATTTCGCTAAATCGTATTCCAACATTTGTGAAAGTCGACGGGAAAGATTTTAGCTTTAAAATTATGAAAGGTGATGATTGTTACAGCATTTTCTTACCAGTAGGCAAACACAATGTCGATTTAACAGTTGGTGATGCTTTTTCAAAAGGTGTAAACCTAACAAGTTTCTGGTCTTCAACAGGCATAGCACTATTTGGAACATTTTCGATTGTTCTGCTTTTAATAATGTTTTTATCAGTAAAATATTTAAACCGTAAGTACAGACTGCAAGAGATTAGACAATGACAAATTTAGAATTAGATCTTAGTGTATTATTTCTTATAACAGTTATACTTATCTGGTTTATGATTGCATATCAATTTGTGTTGACTGTGTTTGGATATATTAATTATTTAAAGTCGTTTAAGGAAAAAAGGTTTGTTGACGAAAATCATTTTGATTTGCCAACTTGTTCAATATTAATTCCGGCTCATAATGAGGAGAAAGTCATCGGGCGAACAATAGAATCAATGCTGCAACTGGATTATCCCAAAGACAAACTCAAAATAATTGTTATTAATGATGGATCTGTAGATTCCACAAAGCAAATAATTAATCAATTTGTTTTGGATGATGATCGAGTTGTTTTGTTTGATGTTCCTAAAGGTTTGGGTGGAAAAGGTAAATCCCGGGCACTTAATCTTGCTTTAGAAACTGTTGAATCAGAAACAATTGCAATTTATGATGCCGATAATACTCCTGACAAAAACGCACTTAAATATTTGGCAGCACAGCTTATCCTAAATAAAGAACTTGGTGCTGTACTAGGCAAATTTAGAACAATTAATAAAAATCAAAATTTACTTACAAAATTTATAAACATTGAAACTCTAAGCTTTCAGTCTATGCTTCAGGCAGGAAGATGGCAAATTCATAGAATTGCAACTTTACCTGGAACTAATTTCATTATGTGGACTGACTTAATCAGAAAACTTAATGGCTGGGATGAAGAAGCGCTTACTGAGGATTCTGAATTAAGTATAAGAATTTATCAGGAAGGATATAAAATAAAATATATACCATACTCTGTAACATATGAACAGGAACCGCAGGAATGGAAGGTGTGGATAAAACAGCGGTTAAGATGGGTCAGAGGGAATCATTATGTAATTTCAAAGTTCTTTAAACAGATACCGCATTTTAAAAATAAGCGTCTTGCTTTTGATTTACTTTACAATCTTGCACTCTACTACATCTTTTTCTTTGCAATACTATTCTCAGATTTCCTTTTCATAATAAGTGCAATGGATTTGGTAAGCATGTCATTGCCTGGTCCTTATACAATAGTATGGGTAATGGCATTTATTCTTTTCATATTTGAGATAATAGTATCAATTTCTTACGATGAAGAAGATTCTTTAGGAAAGATTTGGCTTATTGTATTAATGTATTTCAGTTATTGCCAGTTATGGATTTACCTTGTTATTAAATCATTTTACATAGAATACATTAAAAAAGAAAAACACATTTGGGATAAAACAGTAAGATTTGATTTAGCACCTGAAAAGAAAATCGAATGAAATTAAAAGCAATAATATTGAAATTAATAATATTATTTACTGTAACAAGTCATGCACAGCTATCTATTTATAGTTCGGCTAGTTACGGATACTATCAAAATCCACTCTATAATTTTCAGGAGCTCGATGATCAACTAAAGCAAACATATACTGAATTAGCGTACTCGAAAGAATTTGATCGCTCAAAATTAAACTTAAGTTACATTAGCGGCTTGGTTTTGTTTAACCGATTTGAAGATAGAAACTATTATGAGCATAATTTAACATCAACATACTTGCTCAATTTTAAGGAAGTTAAGGCTGATACTGACTATCCTGAAATTGTTTCAAATGATTCAATTAGTCCATTATTAATACTTTCCCTTAAAGTTGGGGGACGACATGATAAAGAAATTTTCCAAGACTTTAATAATTTTGGAACAAGTGCATTGGCTGGTTATAAATTTATGATTTCAGATGACTATTATATTGAACTAACTAATACGTTTGGCTATAGAGACTACACAAATATCACAGTATTATCTAACATAACAGATATTCTGAATCTTCAAATAGGGAATAAATTTAGCGGCACATTTAAATATGGCCTTAATATCTCGGGTGGTTTTAAATATTATACAGAATCAATTTATGATACAAGTAAATTTGAAGTTGAAAGAAGTTTTACGATTAAGTACACCGGTAAAGGAAAAACAGGGGCTAAAATAAAAGTTCCATCAGAAAAGGGGATTCTAATTTCCCCGATGGAGAATGGTACTGCTCAATTTGTAGCCGATATATTTATGCGCACTCATTGGGGAAAAACTGCTCTTCAAACAAATATTTTGTATAGATATAATCCTAACACATTAGTTAGGTACCTGGCACAATACTCCAACACAACCTTTCTAACAGAAGATATTTATAATGATTATTTCAGTTATGAGGGATTTGAAATAAGATCCGAATTTACTCAAAAGTTATTTTACGATATTGAAATAAAACTTGATTTATTGTTTCAACAAAAACTATTTGGTGCACCTGCACTGGATTTAGTTGGAACTAAAACTGCAGAACAACGAGTTGATTTGCGGGCATTTAGTGAATTATATATTTCGCGATATTTTAATTTATCAGAAAATTTAGGAATGGGGGTTGCTCTTAGTTCCGGCTTCGTACGTAACCAATCAAATGATGCATACAATGATTTTTCTTCTTACTACATTTCTTTATCCATTGGCTTCGGCTTTTATACGGAGTTTTAAATGTTTAATAAAATTATACTTTTTATTTATTCAATTTGTACACTTACTATTGCAGGCGATTGGAATTGGCAATATCCAAAACCCCAGGGAAATAATTTATGGGCTATAGAATTTTATAATGAACACTATGGATATGCAGTTGGTGAATGGGGAACCATTTTATTTTCTTCAGATCATGGATTAACCTGGGAAATACAATATGAAGGAGTTACAGACAACTTACGAGATATTGCTTTAGCAGATTCTATTACAGCCTGGATTGTTGGTGATAATGGAATGATTTTAAAAACTACTAACAACGGATTTAATTGGATTGAACAAAACAGTGGGATACAAAACGGACTAAATGCTGTTTGTTTTTGGGATAAAAATAATGGGTGGGCAGTTGGTGACAATAAAAAAATTATCAAAACAAGTGATGGTGGAACTAATTGGATAATTCAAGTTGTGCCGCTAATACCAAATAACATAAGTTTTAACAGTGTTCATTTTATTAGTTTAACAGAAGGTTGGATCGTTGGGTCTGCAGGATATATACTTCATACAATAAATGGAGGAACAGATTGGATTGTTCAAAAGAATACAGGGACAACATTGCAGCAAATACGATTTGTTAACTCTACGACAGGTTTTGCGGTTGGCATAAACGGTTCAATTTTTAAAACAACTAATTCTGGAACAAACTGGAATTCAATAACTTCAAATACCACGCTCGGATTAAATGATATTC
>CALLZX010000302.1 GCA_937858935.1 uncultured Ignavibacteriales bacterium
AGGAAAGAGTTTGTAATTCTCATCATTAAAAAACTTTTCGGATGTTTCTCTTAATGGCGAGTAATCATCAAGTATATAAAATCCTCTTCCAAAAGTTGCAATTGCTAAATCATTTTCTCTCTTTTGAATATCAAGATCTCTAACAGCTTGTGTTGGAAGGTTTCCTTTTAACTGAATCCATTTTTCTCCGCCGTTGTTTGTAAAGAATACTCCATATTCTGTCCCGATAAAAAATAAATCATTTTTAATATGATCCTGCACAAAGGAATAAACAACTTGTGGTTCTTTCAAATCACCGGAAATCGATTTCCAGCTTTTACCACGATCGTTGCTTACCAAAACGTAAGGCTTAAAATCTGCACGCTTATGATTATCAAATGTTGCATAAACTGTATTTGCATCGTGTTGCGAGGAATATAAACAGCTTACATAAGTCATTTCAGGAATTCCTGGAAACGATTCAATCTTTCTCCAGTTTTTCCCGCCATCTTCTGTAACTTGAACCAAGCCATCATCAGTTCCAACATAAATTAATCCTTCAACAAGTGGAGACTCTGTTAGCGAAACAATATTTCCGTAAAAAGATGTTGAAGCATTTTTAGCAACAGCATCAACACTCCAAACTTTATCCATAACTTTAAATTTATTTCTATCAACCTGCCTTGTAAGATCATCACTTATAACTTGCCAGGTGTCACCGCGATCATCACTTCTGAAAACTTTATTTGCAGCAATGTAAATTCTTGTATTACTGTGTGGACTTAAAATCAAAGGAGTATCCCAATTCCATCTATAAGGGGCTTCATCTTTTCTCTCCTGCGGTTTTATACTTAGTTGTTCACCACTCTGCATATCATATCTTGTTAATCCGCCATGCTGCCATTCACAATAAATAATATTTGGATTGCTTGGATCAGTAAGAGCTTCGTAACCATCTCCGCCAACAAGCGGAACCCAATCTGCATTTACAATTCCTTCATCATTTATTGTTTGCGATGGGCCGATCATACTATTGTTATCCTGAGTTCCTCCCATTACTCGATAGAATGGTTCAAAATTATCAACACTAACTCTGTAAAACTGAAGTGTTGGTAAGTTCTCTTTGAAATGAAAAGTTTTACCTGCGTCATAAGTAACATAAATACCGCCATCACCACCGATCATATAATGATCAGTATTTCTAGGATTTACCCAAAAAGCATGATCATCAACGTGTCGTGCTTTTGTACTTATGCGATCAAATGTTTTTCCGCCATCTGTAGTGATAGCAGAATAAGTATCTAGTATATAAACTTTATTTAAATCAATTGGATCACAGAATATTTCCGAATAATATTGTGCACTTACATTTTTATAATCGCTCATCTTCTCCCAGCTTGCACCTCGATTTGTTGTTCTGTAAAAACCGCTTCCATCATTAGCAGCTTCTACAATTGCATAAACATAATCAGGATTAACCGGAGAAATCGCTAATCCGATTCTTCCAACATCTCCACTTGGCAAACCGCTAGTTAATTTACTCCACGATTTACCGCCATCTGTAGATTTATGAATAGCGCCTTCAGGACCACCGTTAATCAAAGTCCAAACGTGTCTTCTTCTCTGGTAAGATGCGGCATAAAGCACATCAGGATTTCGCGGATCCATAATAACATCGGTTACGCCGGTATTCGGACTAATGTAAAGAACAGAATCCCACGTTGTCCCATAGTTTGTAGATTTATATAATCCTCGCTGTCCGCCCGGTCCCCAAAGCGGACCTTGTGCGGCAACGTAAATCACTTTGCTGTCTCGTGGATCAATTAAAACTTTTGCAATGTGTTCTGATTTTTTTAACCCGATATTCGTAAAGCTTTTACCCCCATCTTCACTTCTGTAAACTCCATCACCCCAGCTTACACTGCGTTGAGAATTATTTTCACCGGTTCCAACATAAACTACATTATAATTATTTGGATCAATTGTTACACAGCCAATTGAGTGCGAACCGTAATTATCAAATATCGGATTCCACGTTGTACCTGAGTTTGTTGTCTTCCAAACATTCCCGCAGGCAATAGCAGTATAATACTCGCTTATATTATTTGGATTAACTGCAAAATCAACAACTCTTCCAGAAGTTGCAGCTGGCCCGATGCAGCGAAATTTTAATCCGTTAAATGTTTCTGATTTGTAAGGATTTTTATCTTCCTTCTTGTCTTTTTCTTGCGCTAAAATTGAAAAGCAAAGAAGTGATATTAAAAAGATGCTGAGTAGTTTAGATTTCATAATAACTCCCGTAACTAATGATGGTTTGAAGTTGAAAGAATTTATAATTCTTCATTTAAAAATTAGAGATTTGCCCCTATCATTCCAATCAGTTTATCAGTTCTAATGACAGTTTATCATAAATAAAACGCGTTTATAAAATTCAAGAAGTAAAGACTTGATTTGAGGAATTTTTGAATATTAAATTGCAATACCGATAACTAATTCTTCGATAACCAAAATATTTGTAAAAATAAATTATGAAACATTTTCTTTTCATTTTATGTATGCCCCTGGTTTTTTCATATAAATCATCTGCACAATGGCAGAAAGTAGAAGCTATCAATTCTCAATTTGTTTATACTGCCGTATTTGCCGGTGATGATTATTTTGTTGGTGGTGATTCTCTTTATATCAGCAGAGACAAAGGATTAACTTGGCAATCTATTACAGTAAACGGACAGGCAGTTGAGATTACTGCACTATTTAAATATGATAACAAAATATTTGCTGGCACTTACGGCAGCGGTGTTTTTGTTAGTATTAATAATGGAATATCCTGGCAAAGTTATAATTCAGGTTTAAATTCATACGCATTGTACGCTAAAAAATTTATTTCGTCTGGTGATACAATCTTTTATGCAACAGATGGCGGTGGAATATATTATTTGTTGAGTAATTCTGTGACCTGGCAATCTTATAATCAAAATCTACCTTCCAATATAGCCTGGACAATTAATGATTTAGTAGTTACTGATAACAATTTGATAGCAAGTGCTGGCGGAAGCGGTTTTTATTATTTTCGCCCCAAAGGTTCCCCAGAATGGATTGAAAAAAGAATCCAAACTCCACAGGGTATTTATACAACACCAAATGCGTTACTTTCAACCGGAGATTTTGTTTTTTCAGGGCACCGTTTTGGTATTTACAGAAGCTTGGACGAAGGAAATACATTTGATTCTATTGGCATATCTGCAATGGATATGTCGGTTGTAAGTTTTGTTAAAGATAAAAACAGAATTTATGCGGGATATACCCGTTCAAGCGGGAATGATTTTTTTGTCTGGTACTCAGATGATTTTGGTTATAGCTGGAATATTTTTGATCATCAATTTCAGTTCCTGCTTCATCTATATATTTATGATAATAAAATATGGGCAGGAACAAATGATGGATTATGGTATAAAGAACTTGAAACAACCTCTATAGAACCGATAGAACAACCAAATACTTTTAATCTTTTCCAAAACTATCCTAATCCTTTTAATCCCGGTACAAAAATCAGT
>CALLZX010000303.1 GCA_937858935.1 uncultured Ignavibacteriales bacterium
GTTAAACAATAGCGGCTTCCAGGTAGAAAGAAGTAATGGAAGTGGTTATACGGTTGTTGGATTTGTTACAGGTCATGGAACCGTTACAAATATCCAGAACTACACATTTGTAGATCAGAATGTAATTGAAGGAAAATACAATTACAGACTAAAACAAATCGATTTTGACGGAACATTTGAATATTCAAATGCAGTTGAAGTAGAAGTTTTAGGAGTAAAAGAATTCATATTAGGACAGAACTACCCAAATCCATTCAATCCAAGTACAACAATAAACTTTAGCTTAGCAGTAGACAGTAAAGTAAGCTTAAAGATATTTGATGTATTAGGCCAGGAAGTAGCAACATTAGTAAATGGACAACTAGCAGCAGGAAGCCAAAAAGTTTCCTTCAATGCAAGTTCGTTGAACAGTGGTGTATATTTCTACAGAATAGATGCAGATGGAATCGATGGTCAGAAGTTCAGTTCAGTAAAGAAGATGATCTTAACAAAATAAAATCATAGTCTTTAAGTAAGAATTAAAAGCCTCGTAGAAATGCGAGGCTTTTTTTATAGAGTTACCTTCTTATGAATTGATAATTCTTCCTCATTTTAATAACTTTACAAAGAACAATAACACAATCAGGAAACCAAATGAAAAAGAACTTTGTCCTATTTCTCTTAACTTTGTTTTTAATTGGATGTTCAAAAACCACAGATCAAGAATATTTAGATCAGGCAAATAAGCTTGTGAAAGAGAATAATATTCCGGAAGCAATAAAAGCATTTGAATCCTTAATTAATGATTATCCTGAAAGTGAATTGTCACCAAAAGCTCTTGTACAAATTGCATCAATTTATCAAAATCAATTAGTCAAAAATGTAAAATCAGATGAATCATTTAATAAAGCACAAAATTATTTTATGCAGGTTTATGAAAAATATCCGGATGACCAGGATGCACCAAAATCATTGTTTCTATCAGGTTTTATCCTTGCAAATGATTTAAGGAAATATGATGAAGCAACATCGCGTTTAAAATTATTTCTTGATAAATATCCATCTCATCCTCTTGCAGTATCAGCGCAGTTGGAATTGGATAATATGGGGTTATCACCCGAAGAAATTCTTAGAAGAACTGAAACCACTAAACAGTGAACAAGTCTAACTCGGAATATAAAAGTTATCTAGATCCTAAAATCATATCAAGAATTGGCAGCCTGGATTTACGTGCAAGATTAGTTGTTGAAGGATTTATGGTTGGACTTCATAAAAGTCCTTACCATGGGTTTAGTGTGGAGTTTTCTCAGCATCGGCCATATATGCAAGGAGATAATTTAAGAAGTGTTGATTGGCGAGTATTTGGAAAGACGGAAAAATATTTTATAAAACAGTATGAAGAAGAAACAAATTTACGAAGTTACATAATACTGGATAGCAGTAAATCCATGGGATATGCTTCGGATAAAACAATTTCTAAAATAGGGTATGCTTCAACACTTGTAGCCGCATTATCATACTTAATGATTAAACAGCAGGATGCTGTTAGTCTTACAATCTACTCAGACAAAATTCACAAACATTTACCACCAAAGTCTTCAAATCCCTATTTTCAGCAGATACTAAGGGAGTTAACGATACTCGAAACTTCATCGAATACAAATACTGCGGAGTCTCTCAATAGTGTGGCAGAAAAAATAAAAAGACGTGGATTAGTTATAATTATTTCTGATTTCTTTGATGATGTTGATAAAACATTAAAAGCTATCAAACACTTTGCACACCAGAAGAATGAAGTGATAATATTTCAAATACTTGATCCAATGGAACGTTCTTTTGGTTTTGGTAAGGACGCAATATTTAAAGATTTGGAAACTGACGAAGAGTTAACTACTCAACCATATCAAATTCAAAAAGCTTATCAAGAAGCTATGAGTGAATTCACGAATAAGATAAAAAGAGAATGTTTAAATTCTAATTTCGATTACAATCTTCTTGATACATCAACTCCATTTGATAAAGCACTATTCAGTTATATCCAAAAAAGATCAAGACTTCATTAATTTATTTATCTCATCATAGTACTTTTTAGAGAGTTCCTCAGAATAATTTTGCTTTTTTGATTCAGTAATTATTCTTACAATCGGTTCAGTATTAGATTTTCTGAAATGTACCCAATGATCTTCAAAATCAATTCTTAAACCATCTTCTGTATTGATCTTTTCTTTATAATAATTTGAACCAAGTATTTTTATTATTTCATCTGGCGAAACACCTTTTAGATCAATCTTTTTCTTTGAAATAAAATAGTTTGGTAATCCATCTTTTATTGCTGATAGTTTCTTACCTGAATCTGCTAAATATTGTAAAGTAAAAGCTATTCCAATCAGTGCATCTCTTCCATAATGCAAAGCTGGATAAATTACTCCACCACTGCCTTCACCGCCAATTACAGCACCAACTTCTTTCATCTTTTGTACAACGTTAGCTTCACCAACTGGTGAACGAAATGCTTCACTATTATTTTTCTTTGCAACATCTTCAACGGATCTGCTTGTCGAGAGATTAACGACGACATTTCCTTTAGTTTTATTCAGTACAAAATCAGCTGCCAAAGTTATTGTATTTTCTTCGCCGAATGGCACACCTTTATCGGTAATTAAAACTAGACGATCAACATCAGGATCAACTACTACAGCAAAATCTGCATTATGTTTTTTTACTGCTTTCATTGTTTCAACAAGGTTTTCTGGAAGTGGTTCTGGTAAGCGGGGGAAGATTCCGGTTTTTTCACAATTCATTTCAATAACTTCACAACCAAACATTTTTAGTAAATCTGGAATGCAATAAGCACCAGCCCCATTTACACAATCAGCCAAAACTTTAAACTTTTTAGATTTTATCTTTTCTAAATCAATAATTGGTAAAGATAATACAGCATTTATATGATTCATTAAACCTTCAGTGTATACTGTTCTTTTACCGATGCTTGTCCAATCAACAAATTTATTTTCAACATCAATGTACTTTTTCATTCTCTGATGTTCATCAGGAGACATAAATTGACCAGTGCTATTTAATAACTTTAAAGCATTCCATTCGTTTGGATTATGGCTTGCTGAGATCGCAATTCCGCCGTGTGCCTGCAAAGTTTTAACTGTGTATTGAACAGTTGGGGTTGGACAAATTCCAATATCTATAACATCTAAACCTTTAGCTAATAAAGTTCCTGTTACAATTTGATTAACCATTTCTCCCGTAATTCGTGCATCGCGGCCAACAACAACTTTACCTTTACAAACAAATTCAGCATAAGCACTGGTATATTTTACCATCACTTCAGGATCTAGCCCCGAACCAACTATACCCCGAATTCCAGAAATACTAACCATAAGAGTTGACATTAAATCTCCAAAAAATTTCTTCTAAAATAATGATTTAATTGAATATCTTTGTAAAAATGTTTTGATATGAAAAAGAAAATT
>CALLZX010000304.1 GCA_937858935.1 uncultured Ignavibacteriales bacterium
ATCGTGCAGCATCAATATTAAAAAATCTGCATTCACTTCATATAAGAATAAAAAAACATAGTGAGAATGCACAATATCTTGCAGAAAATTTTGAGAAACTTGGATGTAAAGTATTTTATCCTGGCTTAACCAAACACAATGGTTACAATCTACTAAAAGAAATTATGAATGAAGGATTTGGTTATGGCGGTATGTTAGCAATTGATGCCGGAACCACTGAAAAAGCAAATGAACTTATGGCAAATATGCAATTAGAAAAAGTTGGATATCTTGCAGTTAGTCTTGGTTACTTTAAAACATTGTTTTCTTCTCCAGGACATAGTACTTCTTCGGAAATTCCTGAAGATGAAAGAAAAGCAATGGGATTAAGTGAGGGACTTGTTCGTATTTCAATCGGGTTAGATAATGATATCAAAAAAACTTATGAAAGAATTAAAAAGTGTTTGACAGAGGTTGGATTGGTTAAATAACTGAAGAATTTTTCTTTGCGTGAACTATAGACTAAAGGCATTTCACGCAAAGTTCGTAAAGTGATTAGAAAAATGCTCGTAAAGATTTTCTAAAAATATCCAATTTGAAATATTTTTTATTCCGGTTTAAACAAAGCGCAAACAGCGCCTGCAGGATCTTGAATTACACAATATCTTCCATAACCGGGCATGTTTTTTGGTTCAACAACAATTTTACCTCCAAGTAGTGTACACGATTCTGCGCTCTTATCAACATCTTCTACTGTTATATATATTAACCATTGCGGTGGGAGTTTTGCATTTGAGCCTTTTGCGTGACAAATACCTGCAGCAACTTTATTGCTTTCAGGAGCACTCATTGTATAATCATCATAATCTCCCATAGATAAACCTTCAGGCATCCATCCAACAACTTTTGCATAAAAATCTTTTACTTTTACTGCATCGGGTACAGTTAAATCAAACCAGGTAATAGAACCAATCTCAGGTTTTTGTTTTTCACTCATATCAATCCTAAAAATTTATTTTATAAAAATTATTATAAACCAATAAACAATTGTGAGTCCGAATACTCCCCAGAATGGAATACTATTAATCCATTTAAATAATCCAACACCAATCCCAATAATTAAACCGACAACCAGATTATCAATTGCATAGCCATAGAGCATCCCAACTAAAATACCTAGTGCCAGATCGATAATCTTGAGTTGCAACTTTTTTTGTTCAATGAGTTGTTCACGGGTGTATTCCATAGAAACCTCAAAAGATGTTGTTAATACTTAAGAAAATTTTTAGAAGAATACAATTGTGATTAACAAATTTTGTTAAGATTTATTGGCAAAGTATTTAACAATTTATTTTGATATTTTAGAATCATTATTTCATCAAATTAAAGGCAAAAGATTGTTTTTAAAGGACTATAAAAAATCAGCATTGATCCTTAAAGATCAGAAAATTGATTACACACATTTAATCAATCAAGTGAATTCATTTTCAACACTTCTTCCAAACAACAATCTTTCTAAAGTTGCAATCTTTTCTGAAAACAGATTTGAATGGGTTTATGCGTTTTATTCTGTGTGGATGAAAAAAGCAGTTGCTGTTCCTATCGATTTTATGTCATCTGCTGAAGATGTATCCTTTATATTAAATGATTGCAAACCCGAAGTTGTTTTTTATTCCAATGGAACAAAAGAAATATGTGAAAAAGCAATCAGTCAATTACATCATAAAATTGAAAAAATAAATCTTGATGAAATAAAAATTGAAGAATCAAAAGTTAATGCTACTTTTCCAGAAGCCAACCCGAATGAAACTGCGGTAATAATTTATACAAGCGGAACAACTGGTTCACCAAAAGGTGTTATGCTTTCTTACGATAATCTAATAGTAAATATTGAAGCGGTAACAAATGATGTAAACATTTATAAAGAAGAAGATAAAGTAATGGTGCTGTTACCGTTGCATCATATTTTTCCTTTAATGGGAACAATGGTTATTCCTTTAAGTGTCGGCGGTACAATTGTTTTTTCTCCATCAATGGCTTCTGAAGATATTATGGCCACACTACAGCACGGGATTACAATCATAATTGGTGTGCCGCGTTTGTACAATCTTATACGAAAAGGAATACGAGATAAGATTAATAAAAGCGGAATTGCAAAACTTCTTTTTAGGATTGCTGAAAAGAAAAACTCGTTAACTTTTTCCAGAAAAATATTTGGTTCAGTGCAAAGAAAGTTTGGCGGAAAAATTAAATA
>CALLZX010000305.1 GCA_937858935.1 uncultured Ignavibacteriales bacterium
ACCAACGTGAAAATCATAGTAATCACCGCCAACCTCAGTTGCAGTTTTCATATAAACAGCAATATCAAGATGCGGTAATTGCGGAAGTACTTTTGGTAGCATGGAAAGCTGAAGTTGACGTGCTTCTTCCAATTCTTGTGTCTTGCGTTGGTTTTCAGCACGGAGTAATGATAACTGTGCTCTTCTTTGCTCAATGCTTTTTATTCTTACTCTTTGATATCTATCGAACGAAAACCCAACGACTAAAAACAATAAGAAGTAAGTAGCATAAGCCCAATTAGTTTTCCACCACGGAGGTTTAATTATAAGCCGGATGGATTTACCTTCTTCATTCCATAAACCATCATTGTTTGATCCCTTTACTCTAAAAACATACTCGCCAGGATCAAGATTAGTATATGTTGCTATTCTAACATCGCCAACATAGCGCCATTCCTCTTCATAATTCTCAAGCTTAAAAGCATATTTATTTTTTGATGGATTTGAATAATGAAGTGCGACATATTCGAATGAAATATCATTTTGCCAATAGGGTAAAACTATTTCTTCAGTTTTTGAGATTTGTACTTTTAGCGGGGAGTCTCCTCCAACTTCAATCGATTCATTAAAGATTTTTAGATCAGTTATAACTACGTTAGGAATAAATTTATTGTCTGTTACATCCTTCGGATAGAAAGAATTGAAACCTTTAATACCACCGAAAAACATTTCTCCATCCGGTGCTTTATAGTATGAACCACCGTTAAACTCTTCGCTCTGTAATCCATCATCCACAGAATAATTTCTAAATTTAAATGTACCTGGATTAAATTTCGTAATTCCGTTGTTGGTTGATATCCAAAGATTGCTATTTTCATCCGGCAAGCTTCCATAAACTCCGTTGTTTGGCAGACCACTGTTCTCTTGTGTTAGGCGTAAGAATTTTTCTGTTTTGGGATCGAATCGATTTAATCCGCCTCCATAAGTTGAAACCCAAACATATCCGTTTTTATCTTCATAAAAATTCATAACGTTCGGATGACTTAAACTACTAGAATCTTTTGAATCATAATTATAATATCGAAATGTCTCAGTCTTTAGGTTAAGTATATTTATTCCATTTGTGGTGCCAGTCCATAACTCATCCGGCCGAGTTTTTGAATACCATACTGTTCTTACAAAATTAGCCCGGCTGTTCAGACTGGTTGCATCTTCCGGATCATAAGTATACTTTTTGAATGTTTCTTTCTCTTTGTCAAATCGAACTAAACCGCTTCCATTTGTACCAAACCATAAATAACCGGGCATCTTATCTATTTCGACAATGTTATAATTAATTCCGTTAACATTTAATTTTGGATTAGAAGGGTCGATGTAAAACCTTTTGAATGTTTTATTTTTTTTATCAAATCGATTTAATCCTTCCAATGTTCCAATCCACATATATTTACCATCGTCATAAATATTTTGAACAATATCACTACTTATAGATGAAGGATTATTTTCACTGTGATTAAATATTTCAAATTTTTCTTTACTTCTATCGTAAGAAATTAAGCCATCTCCTTGTGAAGCTATCCACAAAATTTTGTTCTCATCAATATAAAATCCTCTAATGGGCCCTTTAATTTTGTTGGATTCTTCCTGCCCGGTTTTAATTAAAGAAAATTTAATTACAGATTTATCATATACATTAAGTCCTGAAAGAAAAGTTCCAACCCAGAGCACACCTGTTTTATCAATAAATAAGGACAAGATACGATTGCTACTAAGGCTTTTTTCATCTTTAGGATCAGCCAAAAACTGCTCAACCTCTCTTGATTGAATATTCAGCCTTAATAAACCCGGTGATGTTCCCCTTTCTGAATCAGGATTATCTTCAATAGGAATTCCACCCAACCAAAGATTACCTATTTCATCCATCTCTAATGCAATGATAACTAATGAATTAAGCAGAGAATTATTGAAAGGTATTTGAAATTTTCTTAATAGCTTATCTTTATAATCAAATGTTAATAAACCTTCACCGGTGGTGCCAATCCAAATATTACCATTATTATCTTCTTCAATAGAAGTAGCGGCTGTGCTAAGAATTTGATTCTCAATTTTTATTGGCTGCAATTTCGGAACACCGATTTCACTATAACTTATTTTGAAATAATGAATCTTTCCTGCTGCACCTACCCATAAATTATTTTGTTTGTCCTGATGTACAAAAAAGATAAGATTTTCAGGAATTTGATAATCAGGTGGAAGCATATTTGCCATGTGGATGAATTTTCCCTCCCTCACATTCATATAATCAAAACCTTTATTTTGTGTAACAATCCAAAGATTACCTTTAGTGTCCTCACTAAAAGAAATAATTATATCCTCTGCCAATGAGTTTGGATTGGAATGATCGTTATTGTATCTGGTGAAAGTTTTTGTTGCGGAATTATATTTGCTTAATCCGGTTAGCGAGCCGCCAATCCAGAGAGTTCCATCTTTAGCAACGTGCATTGCAAGTGCCTGATTATCGTTCAGCGAAAGACTATCTCCGGGATTCCTTTTAAATATTTCAAAATTGTATCCGTCGTATTTGTTCAAACCATCTTCAGTACCAATCCAGATAAATCCATCGTGATCTTGCACGATAGAACTAACTCTATTTTGTGATAAACCATTGCTGGATGTGAGACGATTAAATTTAACCTGCTTTTTCTGAGCGATAGCAATTGAAGAAATTATTATAATTATCAGCAACAAAACTGGATAATTAAAAGTGGTTCTTATGATGTTGATCTTTTTCATAATTTTTTTTCCAATTTATTTAACTTTTATTACTACAAACGTTACATCATCATCTGGCTCTTTATCATTAGTCCATTTTCTGGCTTCTGCTCTTAAGATTGTAATAATCTCTTCAGGTTCGCTCTTTGCAGATTCTTCAAAACTATTTCTTGCTCTTTTGTATCCGTACATCTCCTGATTTTGATTTTTTAGTTCTGCAAAACCATCACTCATTAATAGTAGTGTATCTCCCCTTTCTATTTTGATTTCTTTAATATCATAAATAATACCTTTCATAGAGCCTAATGGCATATTATTTATTACAACTTCTTCAATTGTCTGTGAATTATTTCTGTATATAAATAACGGTGGCATACCTGCATTTGTAGTTATAATTTTATTATTACTGATCTGCACACAAGTTAGTGCCATCATTAATCTGCCGAGTTGCATATCTTTGATTGCTTCATTTGCATTTTCAAAAAATGGTTTAAGTTCTTTGTTGGTTCTGTCCGACATAAAAAGAGATTTCATAATTGAAACCATCATACCGGACATCATGCCATGCCCTGTTGCATCACCAAGTATTACGGTTAATGTCCCATCCATATGAACGTGAAAATCATAGTAATCACCGCCAACTTCTGTTGCCGTTTTCATAAATACTGCAATATCCAGGTGAGGAAGGGATGGAAGCTGTTTAGGAAGCATAGAAAGCTGAAGTTGTCTTGCTTCATCGAGTTCTTTTGTTTTTCTGTCATTCTCAAGCTGAAGGAATTTTTTGTTTTCGTTTTCTTTCCTTCTTTCTAACTCAAACTTTCTTATTCCAACTAAAGCCAATCCAAAAGTAATTATATAGCATAAGTATGCCCACCAGGTCCGCCAGATAGGTGGATTGATTTTAAACGAATAAGATGCTTCATTTGTTTTTACTCCATTTGATGTAACACCGCGTACTTTAAATGTGTATTTGCCGAAAGGAAGATTTTGATACTCTGCAAAAGGTAGATTACTTGCTTTTGACCAGCCCTTGTCGAAGCCTTCAAGAAAATGTTCATAAGTAGTTTGTTTCGGATCTTTGAAATTCAACGCAGTATAATTAAAAATAAAAGAATTTTGAGAAGAAGGTAATTCTTTTGGAAAATGATAATAATTAGATTGCCCACTGATAGATACAGATGAAATTAATAAAGGATAACTTTTCTCCTCGCTTTTATTAATGTAAAGACCAACACCATTATAAAACTCTACCATATTACCGAATCCATCCATTGCTGAAACATATGGACCGCCGCTTGCGATGCTCTCATCGTGATAGAATGTTTGAAATTTATTTCCATTTATTTTTATTGCACCCGAAGGAGATGAAAAATAAATAGCATCTCTTATTTGATCAGTAAACGGGTTTGAAAGGTTACTGGATGGAAGGCCATTCTTTTTTGTATAAAAATTTAAATTAGTTCCATCAAATATTACAAGTCCCCTGCCTCTAAGTCTTATATATAAATTTTCACCAGCTTGGAGCTCAGTTTTAGTACCAGCAACACTGGCACCTTTTAATATTCTGAAATCAGCAGTTGCATTTACACTATCACTAAGATTCACAAATTTTTGACCATCAAAAACATAAAATCCTCCAACCGTTAAGAAGTACATCCCATTTTTTAAGTTTCCTACATAATGCAATTGTTCGGAAGGCACATTCCAACCTTTTGGCGGCTTTGTCCAAGATTTACCATCATACAACATTATTTTAGACTGAACAGACGTAATATCCTTTATATTATCAGAGAATAAACCGAGGAACCATAGTCTTCCTTCATTATCTTCCTTAAGATCAAAGAGCTGATATTTTTTAATATTATCATCATCATTAAATGGTGATTTAATTTTAACAAAATTTTCTCCAACCAATTTCCCGAAATAATAATCTGCGGCAATAAGGTTTTCTTGAACAGGACGCACATAATTATTCCATACATAAATATCGCCATTCCTTGTTTCAAGAACATTTGAAGTATTGTAAGGTTTATTATCGCTATCAGAAATATTTTTTAACTTTAAAATTTGCTCACCATCACTGTTCGAGATCTCACGAATCATTGTCATACCTTTGGAAGTTGGTATCCAAACTCTTTTTTTAGTATCCTGAAAAGTCTCATAAGTTATATTACTTGCAAGCCCGTCTTTTTCTGTAATTGTTCTTAATTTTTTCCCATCCCAAACATTAATACCCACATTGGCAGTTAAAGCGTAGGCCGGCAAATCGGAGTAAGAATATGAAAGCCAAACTAAACCACTATAATCAGTATAAGGTGTTACAATTCCGGATTGTGCAACCAGTAAGCCATCTTTAGAAGTAAGCATTCTGGAATAATTTGGATAATAAATTCCGATGCCTTTTGTAGTTTTCATTGCAACACCATCGCTCAATACTATTCCGGGTGCTGATTCAAATGAATCAAATTTTTTCCATTTATTATCAATAAATGAAAATAGCTGATTAGGATATTTTGAACTTTGAGTTAGGGCTGAACTTTGATTTTGAGATGTAACTTGAAATACGAGCCGCTCCGGAAAATATTTATTTGATTTCAGAAAAAATAGACTCGAGTATTTAAAGTCATTGATAACTCTATCTGTCTTCAGATCTCTGATTGCATTAATTTCCTTTAAAATATTTGAAACCTTCCATTTACCATTTTCAAATTCAAAAACACTATTATTGTTACCATTAAAAAGTTCACCATCTCTGGTGAAAGTTGTCATGAACAACTTATTCATTTTTGAACTATAGTAAACTTGAATTGGAAATTGATCACTTTTAAGTTGATTCTTGAATTCTGTGAATTGATAAAATTTATTACCATCATACATCAAAACTCCGGAATATAAATCAGATCCCTCTAAAGCACGTACTACACCAGCACAAGGCAGCCAGGTATTACCGTCTTTATCGATTGCAGTTACATTTCCAATGGGATAAAGAGCTGCGTTCTGCAAATTTATGCCAACTGATTCATCAATTCTTTTGAACACACCGTTTTTAAGTAAAGCAACGTACGAACCTTCGCGCGTTTGAGTATTACGACCGGCTGAACTAAATATGAGATCACCATAAGGAGTTTCAATGAAGTTCGTTGCATTATCAAGGGGAAAGTTTTTAGAATCATAAACTGTAAATTTTCCGTTTTCAAATTTTGTAAGACCGCCGTTATTTTTTTTATCAATAAACGGTGTTGTTGACCCAATCCAAATCCTGCCTTTGCTGTCAGCTTTAACAAAAGTTATAAACTGTCCTTCTAATCCATTTATTTTATAACCTTCTTTTTCAGAATATACTTTAAATCCTTTCCCATCGAACGTTATAAATTTAGCTGGCGAAGCGAAGTAGATTACATTTTTAGTGGAATCGTAATACATATTCTGCATTGTTGGTAATCCAATATCAGTTCCAACTTCTTCAAATTCGTATCCATTAAATCTATAAGTTCCTTCAATGCTTGAAATCCAAATAAAACCATCTTTAGTTTGAATTTCATTGGTAATATTTGTGGTGGGCAAACCTTCTCTGTTTGTGTATTCAACAATATCCGCATTGGCTTCAGTTTTTAGTTTTTGCTGGGAAAATATCGCTGATGAAAAAAAAACTAAAAACGATAGGATAAATATTTTTGAATCGATCATTTTCATGAATCTCCGTGTTAACAAATGTATTAATTATTTTTGTGTAACCATCTTATCTGACTTTTATTACAACAAACGTTAAATCTGCATTTAGACTTTTCTTAAATAACTAAATTGAATAACTGGTGATATTATTTAAATAATCATCCAGTTAGATAGTAATAGGAGGGTGAATTGATTATTGTATATCTAATTTCTTTTAAGAATCATTGCTGTTATATCATCGCTTTGTGGAGTTGTACCAGTATATACTTTCACATCATCTACAATTGATTTTATAAACTCATCAGAGGATTTCTCAGAATGATCTAATAAAAACTTTATCATTTTTTCATCAGAATATTCTTCTTCGTTTTCATTCATTGCTTCAGGTATGCCATCTGTGTATAAGAATAGTTTATCGCCGGTACTCAAAACAGATTTCTGTCCTTCAAAAGGAATCTCGAAATCAAACATACCAAGTCCAACTCCGCCAGCATCTATTTTCTCTAGTGCCCCGTTTTTCCTTAAAAGAAATATTGGATTATGCCCAGCATTAACTATGTCTAGCTCACCAGAATTTGAATCCAGAACTGCAATAAAAAATGTTATGTACTTATCGGAAGGTGAAGATTTATAAATTAGTTTATTCAATCTAAAAGTTATTTCAGTCAAAGGAATGTCGAATTCAAGATATGAATAAAGTGCAGCATCCAAAGTACTAACCAGCAAAGCAGCCCCAATTCCTTTACCTGCAACATCGGCAATAATTAAAGCATATTTCCCGTTTCCTAAATCAACGCAATTATAATAATCGCCGCCAACTTCTTTGGAAGGAATATTAATTCCAGAAAGATCATAACTTTCTATTTTGGGAAGTTCGGTTGGAAGAATTCTCTGTTGTATTGAAGCAGCAACATTTAATTCCTGCTCCATTTTTTCTTTTTCCAAAGATTGTTTATGTAAATATTCATTCTCTAATGAAGCTGATACTTGTCTTGTTATAGAATCAAGTAGTAACTGATCCAACTCATTAAAAGCAGTAGTATTGTGTCGTGTTTCTTTTTCAGAAAGTATAAAATTGTATTTACGATCCTGATGTTCAAATGATGATTGAATTATAAATTTACTATTTAGAATTTTATCAGGGTCAATTCCAGCAGGAAATGTAATATGCTTTTTAATATTGTCCTGAGATATTTTTGTTATTTCAATCATTGCTGCAGAAGCATTTGTAAGTGATATTGCACGTTCCAGAGCAATGTCATATAAAATTCTTTTTTTATCAAATTTTGATATTTCAATTCCCGTATCAATCAAATTATTTAGATGCAATACTTTTTCGTTTAATTCAAATATCAGAGTTTTTTCTTTCTTCTGATTTAAAAAAGATTTGTAAGCACTATCAAAAACTTGCAGAAGTATCTGGAGAGTAATTTTATCAAGATCGGTAAACTTTGATTTATCCAATTTAGGACCGATCAATATTCCTAAGAAAGTTTGATCTGAAAGTGGAAGCGTAATTGACACTTCAATGCTATCATCCTCAAAATATTTTATTGAGGGATTTGTGGAATCATGAAGAAAGGATAAATATGAGGGATCAGAAATTTTCTTTAAAGAAATAATATTCCAATTTGAATCATTTTTAAGCTTATGAAAAGCATATATTTCTGTGGTAATAAAGTTTCCCCTTATTAGATGAAGAAAGTTCTTTACCATTTCTACTAGGCTGAAGGACTTTGAAAGAATTTCAAATCCTTCCTGAAACGATTCCACCTGCAATGCAAGTTTTTCTACTAGACTATTATTTTCCAATATGTATTTAGTTTATAATTAATAAGAACGAAGACTTACTTAGTTTGCTCAGCATAAAAGTAATGTTAATTTATCTAACCATTTAAAGCTGACTCAACTGTATCAGCTTTTTCTGCAAATTGAAATAATCCCATTATAGAAAAAGTTTTTTCTATTGTAGGATCTAGGTTTGTAAAAACAAGTTTACCATCCGTTTGATTTAATTTTTCAATTACTTCAATGAGATGAGAGATACCGATAGAGTTAACAACCTTGGAATTTTCAAGATTAAGTATAAGTTTGTTTACATCAGCATGTTTTTCAAACTCTTTAACAATTTTCTCGCCGCCACCGCTATTGATATATCCTTCTGTTTTAATTACTAAAGTTTTATCGTGTAATTCTGAAATTAAATTAAAATCTGTGCTCATTAAATTTCTCCGATTAGATTAATTTTTTAATTATTGTAATTCTAGTTCCATTAGGACCTGATTCAATAATCAGATCATCAGACATTGATTTCATTAGTTTAAGCCCCCATCCACGTTTATGCGTGCTATGAATTTTATCTGCAATTTGTGGATCTTCAACTTTCTCTGGCGCGAAACCCGGACCGTAATCAGTTACTAGTATGATTAACTTTTCCTTACCCATATCAAACTCAACATTGACATATGGTTTGTCATCCCCAGAATGTTCAAGAGCATTTATTATTGCTTCGGTTACAATTATTTTTGCCTCGCCAATTTTATCATCAGAAATTCCGAAATGTCTGCCCATAATCTGCAAACTTTCAATAGCAACAAGTTCAACATCCGGTATGTTGGGTAGTTTGATTTCTAGTATTACGTTTTCCTTCATTAAAATTCTTTCTTAATGTTTTTGCAATTATTTATTAAAACGGATTAGAACTTTTGGAATATATATATAATTTTTAACATTGTTTAACCTGTGTTATTAAGTTTATCAAAATTTATTTAATCCTTATCACGACAAATGTAATATCATCATCCTGAACCCGGCCATTCATCCAAGCATCGCCGGTTTCTACAAATTTTTCTATTATAATATCTGGTGTGTTTTCTATAATTTCACTAAAATGACTTTTTACACGAGAGTAATCAAACATTTCTTCATTAGAATTCATTTGTTCCGGCAATCCATCGGTAAGCAGTAAAATTGTATCGCCGCTTTTTAATTCTTTTTCCAAAATCTTATATGATGCATTTCTCATTGCTCCTAACGGCATTCCCTGGATAATTATTTCTTCAACTTGATTTGTTTCTTTGTGGTAATAATAAATAGGCGGCATTCCCGCACTTGAAAGCTGAAGTTTATTGTTTTCTATTTTTAGATAGCTAAATGACATTAAGATTCTGCCAAGTTTAATGTCCTTAATAACACGACTGCAATGCGACATAAATTCTTTCAGTCCAAGCTTTGATGAATCTGCGGTAAAAAAACCTTTCATTAATGTAACCATAGTTCCGGCTTGCAAACCATGTCCTGTTGCATCACCGAAAGCGACATTCAGAATTCCATTTTCTTCAACGATAAAATCATAATAATCTCCACCAACTTCAGTTGCGGTACGCATAAATGCAGCTATCTCCACATTTGGTAGCTGTGGTAATTCTTTAGGAAGCATGGAAAGCTGCAATTGTCTCGCCTCTTCAAGCTCTTTTGTTTTTCTTTCATTCTCAACTTCTAAAACGCGCTTCTCTGCTTCCGTTGCTTTGACCCGAAGTTCAGATTCTCTTACTCGTGATTTTTGTTCTCGTCTGTCAATTTCAAACTTTCTAATACTGTATAATAATCCAATTAACAAAATTCCATAAATTAAATATGCAAGATTTGTTCTCCACCAGGGCGGCTGCACTTGAATAAAAAGAGTTGTTCCCTCCTCATTCCAAATCCCGTCGTTATTTGATCCAATAACTCTTAGTTTATAATCACCTGGAGAAAGATTTGTAAATGTTATTGTGTGATTGCTTCCAAGCTGAATCCAATTTTCGTTAAATCCCTCGAGCATATATCGATATTGATTTTCGAAATTGTTATGGAAGCTCAATGCTGCAAAGTCTATTGTTACGATATTGTCTTTATAGGTTAGTACTATGCTGTCTCTTTCTGAAATACCTTTTTCAATAATTGGTTTACCTTCTTCATCATCAGTATTATATCGCAGATAATTTGTAAAAACGATTGGTGGCAAAAAATTATTTTCTTTTAGATCATCTGGATTAAAAATATTAAGCCCATTTGGTCCGCCAAAAAGAAGTCGCCCAGTTTTAAAATCTTTTGCATAAGCGTTCTGATTAAACTCATTGCCCTGCAGCCCATCTTCATAATAATAATTTTTAAAGGTTTCTTTTAGTGGGTCAAATTTTGAAAGACCATTATTTGTACTTAGCCAAAGATTCCCATTATTATCCTCGAGTATTCCATAAACAAAATCATTTGCTAAGCCATCTTTTTCACGATAAGTTTTAAACTTTTTTGAATCACGGTAAAAGCGGCACAATCCTTTTGTTGTACCAAACCACATGTTGTTTTTACTGTCTTTAAAAACTCTTATGATATTATCATCACCCAAACTTGAAGGATCTTTAGGATCATTTTTAAAGTTGGTAAAAGTTTGAGTCCCTTTATCAAAAATATTTACACCACCGCCAAATGTTCCTAACCAAAGTTTGCCTTCATTATCCTCAGACATTGTCCAAACGCTGTTTGAACTTATTGATGAAATGTTCTTTTCATCATGTTTATAAACAGTAAACTTTCCTGTGCTTTTATCTAATCTATTTAGACCGCCTCCATAAGTGCCAATCCAAATTATTCCATCACGATCTTCAAGTATCGAATATACACGATTATCAGAAAGAGAATTGGGATCAGAAGGGTTATTAACGAATCTTTTAAATATCCCAGATTTCGGATCAAAAGAATTCATTCCGCTGCTGAACGTACCAAGCCATAAAATTCCAGATCTATCCTCGGTTATTGCTAACACTGAATTATTTATCAGGCTATTAAAATTGGAGGGATTGTTTGAATAATTTGTAAACGATTTTTTATCATAATTTAACTTGTCTAACCCACCACTTCTTGTTCCAATCCAATAATTACCTTCTTTGTCTGCATGCATTGCAAGCACGGCATTGTCACTTAGACTATTTTTATTATTTGGATAATTATTAAATCGTTCAAATACTTGTGATGAGGGATGGAAATAATTTATTCCGCCAGTATTAGTTCCAACCCAAATTATACCGCTTCTATCTTCATAGATTGAAAAAATAAAATTATCATTTATACTAGTTGGATCATCCGGATCATTATTAAAATTTACGAATGTATTTGTTGCAGGATTAAACTTAGAAACTCCACCTCTTACTGTTCCGATCCATAAATTTCCGTGTGAATCTTCGTAAATAGGCCAGACCCAATTATCAGGCAAACTATTTGAATTTTGAGGATCATTACGATAGTGAGAAAACTTTCCTGTTTTCTCATCAAGCTTATCCAGACCATCAAATGTACCGACCCAAAGATTTCCTTTTTTGTCTCTATAAATAGAATAGACTTTATCATTTATTAAACTTGAAGGATCCGTTGGATTGTGTTTATAACGAATTACTTTCCCAGTATTAATATCGACTCTTTCCAGTCCGGTTCCTCTGCTCGCGCCACCTTTCCATTGTATACCAGATTGTTCTTGAAGTGCAGCACCTACTGTACTTACTCTTGCACTATTAAAATCAATTTGATCTTTAGAAAATACTTTAAAAGATTCCGACACAGGATTATACTTGTGAAAATTTCCACTTTGAGTTTCGATGTAAAGAACACCTGATTTATCTTCAATTATTGAAAAGATGAAATTATCAGTTAGGCTAGTAGAATCGTTGGGAATATTTTTGAATATTTTAAATTTATAACCATCATATCGATTGAGTCCATCTTGAGTTCCGAACCACATGAATCCTTTGTTATCCTGAAAAATACATGTAACAGAACTTTGTGATAAACCATCATCAACATTTAAATGATTAAATCTAATATTTTCCTGAGAGAAAATTTCCGAGGAGAATAAAAGGAATGAAAAGATAATAAATTGAATCACCCTGCTCATGATTTCGCCCTGAAGGTTTGAAATATTATATATAAAAATTAAAGTAAATTGATAGCAACATTAATAATGATCACAAAAAAGAACAAGCCCTTGATTTTTAATTAAACCAAGGGCTATAAATAATTATTTCATCAATATCAGTTTTTTTGTTGATGTATAAGAACCACTGCTAAATCTGTACAGGTAAACACCACTAGCTAATCCGCCAGCATTCCAATTTATACTATGATATCCGGCTTCCATTTCCTCATCAACTAATGTTGTTACCAGATTGCCGAGTATGTCATATATTTTTAACGATACATAATTTTTCTCTGGTATTTGATAATCAATCCTTGTACTCGGATTAAATGGATTTGGATAATTTTGATCCAATCCAAACTCAGTAGGTAAGGTTATGGAATTAATTAACTCACCTATATCTTTTTTTAGTGTAATTCCAAGCGCTGTTTGTGCAAACTTCCAAGCATTAGTTAAGTGATTAAATACATTTTGATAGTTTGCTTTATCAAATTCACGTAAGGCTTTTCCCATTTCTGTTGTTGCGTTACTTAGAACTTGATCACAATTAGAAACAACACAATTATCTTCAGCATCCTCTATCGCATATTCAGCAAATATCTTTGAGCCTTCGTATAAAAGTTCAAAAGCATTATAAACAGTTTCTGTAGCTGAAGGATTCGTTAATAATTCATTCAGGTAATTTACAGCAACTGTCAGATCAGAATAAAAATGTAAACCATAATTCGATAATCTATTGTAATCATATACCCCATTAACTTTAAGGAAGTTACGGCTGCTTAGTGCATTTTGAATAGACCTTACAGCACTATTAACTTTTCCTTTCTCTTTACTGCTCAAATTCTCTTTAATTGGTGATTGTAAGAGTTTTTGAATTTCAATTAAAGCTTGCTGAATCATTTTATAACCTGAGTTTGCAACAGGCTTTAAATTATCATCAATATAAATTGAATGTTGAGCTCTTATGAAAAATTCCTGGTTAACAATTGCATTGTTCGGATCTACAACATCTGTAGCAATGATCAGCATATTATAACTTCCAATTAACGTTGGAGTATATTCAAGTTTGTACAAACCTTCACCTAGATCTTCAAAAGCAATTACAGGATAGTTATTTGTGTCTGGTTCATCTGGAATTGTTATTCTGGCAACTACTAGAGCACTATCAATAGGATTTCCTTGATTGATAACATGTCCTGAAAATCCTGATCCTTCTCCACCTTCATATAATCTTGCATAAAGGACTACTTGTTCGCCAACGAGGTACCGTTCTTTATCAGAATCAACTTCAAGAACTCGGTCGGATTCCTGTGCCATGTAAATATGTACCGGTTCAATAGAGTCCGGCGCAACTATTTCATTTACATATCCTGACCATCCGCCAACAATAGGGTTATTAACTCTAAAGAACTTATGAGGTGATCCAACATCAGTTCCATCAACTAAGTTGATATCGAACAATGTCACTGGAGTTCCAGGATAAACAAAAAAGTTTGGATCATTGTAATTAGACTCAGTAATTAATTTGGTTACATCATTTTTATCATTACCTGGGGCAACTAATTTTAGTCCATATTCACTTCCTTGCCAGTAAAGACCTAATTCTAATGCACCACCTTGCCAGTATAGTCCGTTTTGCCAGTACAATCCGTTCTGCCAATACAAACCATTTTGCCAGTAAAGACCATTTTGCCAGTACAATCCATTCTGCCAGTACAATCCATTCTGCCAGTAAAGACCATTTTCTCCCGTACTACCAATATCAGTACTACTGATTGGATCTGATAAATACGTTACTTGCATACCGAGTAATCGGTACCAGATAACATTCACTACCAGCGGAATTTCTGTAGATTGATTTATTTCATAATATTCGCCATCAGTTTCATTTGCTACCCAGCCCATCAAGTTTTGACCAAATGAACTTGATTTGAAACCAAATGCATTAACTGGATAAGTCGGAAGATTATAACCGGCATCAAGAATAGAGGGAGAAGAAAATTCTTCTCCAGCACTGAATAATACTATTATTTTTTGTCTCTCAGTTATGCCGTTCATATCGAGTTCGGTTTGTGCCTGACTAAGCCTTTGGGCTAGATTGCCATCTCCACCAGGTTGCATTGCCATAAGAAACGAAAGTGCACCTTCTCTCGAGAAACCATTCAGGGAATAATCTATTGAGCCTGAATTTACAATTGCAACTCTATCTCCATCTCTGAGCTTATTTACCAATTCCAAAGCACTGTTTTTTGATGGGCTAAAACCATCATAAACATTTTCTGATATAAAGTTTGCAGAGCCGTCAAAAACCAAAACTATATCAGCTAGTGAATTGTCAACTGCATTATAGATTGCTTCTATTCCTGCTATATCACCATTAACTCTTGGTGTGTTTACATCATCATATAAAGTTCTTTTCTTTATTTCATTGATGTTTATTCTGCCATAAAGTGTTTGATCTTCGTTATGAGCTCCCATTCCAATTCCTAGTGCATAAGCAGGATCGCCAGGATTATATAAATCTTTTAATCCTGTAAAATGTCCGATTTCGTGTGCAGCAACATTCTGAACATCTAGCATTCCGTCTGAACCGCTTCCTGTTGATGACCAGAAAAAATCTGTATTCTGAGTAACTGAATGCGGAACTCCATTAAATGCAATATCAATATCAATGTTTTCACCAGTTAGTACATTGTATCTTACTCTTGTTGATGCAAGAACATTTTCTGGCAATTCAATTTCTGCCCATTGCTCAGGAGACATCCATACAATATTATTTACACCATCTGGTTCACCACCCCAGGTTTCATTTATTGAATCTGCAGGAAGATCTCTTCTTTCATAATCTAGTTGTTCTAAAAGACTATAGGTAGCAAAAGCACTCTGAATCTCTTCAGTGAAAGTAAAATCTTTAGCTGCCACAGAAGGGGCTATAGAATATTTTGCTTTACCATTTTTCCAGTGTAATGGAATTCCACCAAGAGTTTTATTTAATAAGTATTTGTGGCCGTCATCCAATAGTGTAATAATTGATGGTGAAAATTCAGAAGTATTTCCATTTACGTCAGTTGCTGTCACACTAACTGAATGTCCATTTTCAATATCAACTTCGGCATTTGTAAAATTTGCCTGAAAATCTATTCTTCCATTTGCATCAGTTGTAAAAGTTTTTTCGCCAAGAAAATTTTCACCAACTCTAGGATCCAATAAACCTGAAGGTGAGTTAGAAAAAAATTGTAATTTGAATGTTTGGTTAGGTAGGCTTTCAAGATAGCCAGCTATACTTGTTCCACCACTACCGGAATAAAAATCTGTAAGCACCGGATAATTTTGAAGTTTGTTGCCTCCTTCATCCAAATCTAAAAGATCATTTTCTGTTATCCCGCTTATTCCAGCAGATGTCCATAAATCAATTCCGGGACCAGAATTTGCATAAATAGAATTATTACTTATTGAATTATTTAATCCAGATTTTACTGAAACTCCTGCTAATCCATTATTTGAAATAATATTTTTTCGGATTGAATTATTTCCATTAGTCTCTAGAACAATCCCTGAACCGGAAAAATTCTTTATTGAAAATCCCTGGACCAAACTTCCACCACCCGAAATTGTTAAACCACTAGCGACACCAGAAACAGATCCATCGATTTTAATAAGTGGTGTTCCTGAATACCCTCTCTGGGATGTTGCTTCAAGTGAAACAGGATCAGTTATTGAAGGCAATGGTGTTTGTGGTGAAATTGTAAAAGGCGAACTTCCGGGGATGTAAAAATAGACTGTTTGTTTTCCTGCAAGTGCGTTAGTTTCTTGTATCGCTGATCTTAATGTAACAGTACCCAAATATGTTTTTGCATTACCATTACCAGCAAGTGAATCAGGCTCATCACCAGTTGAGTTAACTATAATAAACGGTAAATTCTTGCTGGGATAAATTTCGGTTATATCAGTTACCCGTAAATGATTTTTGTACGTAGAAAGATCGTTTAACAATCCGTTATTAATTGATGTAAAAGACCACTGACCGGTTGAATATTGACTGAGCGAAGATGGAAATGGTTCTGCAGGATTTCCGTTTCCACCTGAACCATTAATATTATTATCACCAAGAGCTATATTAAAAATTCTTACTTCATCTATTAATCCTTTGAAGGCACCTTCAGAAGATTTGCCTATAAACAATCCTTGACCACCTGTGTATCCATTTGCCAATGTGTATGGAATGCTTTGCGATAGTAACCCACCATTGTATATTTTTATTGTATTTCCATCATATGATCCAGTTAGTTGAATCCAGGTAAAAGCCGGAAATTCTTCTGTGTTTAAAACAGGGCTGTTTCCAACAGAGAAATATCCTTTATTATCTTTTACGTATAGGGAAAAAGTAGTTCCACCATCTACTGCACGATAAACGATTGGCATTTTAACACCAGGATTATCACCGAGAAGATAAACCCAGGCTTGAACTGTAATCTTATTGTTTGTTGAACCATTATTAAAAAACTTAAATCCGTTTTGATTCGCATCGGTGTTTGCAGCTCCTTGCGGATAAGCTCCGTCAGTAATATAAACCTGACTGGTTGTTCCGTTAAATAAAAATGCATTATTGTTTGATCCTTGTGCAAAAATTATATTGCTAAGTAGTATTACTATAATGGAAATATTTAACAAAAAGTATCTTTTATAAATTTTCATATTTTCCTCAATAAATTTTTATTAAAAACCGTTGGAATTAAATAGTTTACAGAATCAGTCCTTACTGTCTCTCAACATTGTTTTTAATTTCCTTCTTCATCTCACTTACTTTAATATTTTTTGAAGTAATTTTTTCACCACTGATTTTATCCTGATACAATGTCACTTTACCGCCATCACCCTCAAAGACTCTCAGGCTCTGATCTATTTCAGATTTTTTTAAGAAGACCAAAACATCCTCATCATCTTTAAATGTTGGAATATGACTATATGTTTCGCCGACTGATCCGACTTCCCCACCAAGATGAGTAATTATTACCTTATCTTGATTAGTAGAACCTTTTAAGAACTCTTCCACTTGAAGGGTTACCTGAGTGTAGATTCTGGATTTTTCAGAATTCCATTGAGATTTTTGATCTACTACTTTCCCGGCAACAATAATGTCGGCTCCTTTTGAGAGATATTTAATATCTGATTGGATGGATTGTGAAAGTCCATCAAAATGAATAAAAAATATCATCAAAAATGTAAAGAAGGCAATTGTGTGGAATAGTTTCATAGTTTATTCTCCTGGAAAAATCTGGAAATAGTTTTATTGGCGCAAAAATAGTATTTGCAACTCAACCTGTGTTAGGACAATTCTGGCGTTCAATTGGACTTTTGTTGCAATTAAAAAAATGCGTTAAGATTTGTTTTTCTATTAGTTTTGAATGATTTAAGAAGTTTATTTGCTCATCACAAAACATTCATACTGTGAATATTGGGACTAACAAAATTCAACAACAGAAAGAAAAACAAATAGTTTTGTTATTGGAAAACTAATTCGAAATTAAGATTGTCTATCGCACACGACTATTATTTGATGAGTAGCTATAACCCAAAAGATTCTAATAACGATAATCTTAATAATTTTTTGATAATTGATTTATTAATGTATTTTACGATAGATAAATTTTGATCAAAGATAATAGATCAGTTTTTAATAATCATCTTACTTAGATATTTGATTTAATTAAACATTTTATTCTGGTTCTGTCAATATTAAACTCAGCAAGTAGAATTTACATCGTTAAAGATAGATGTTATTAAAAAAAAATATTTATGTTTCTGAAATAATAGGATCTGATATTTATAAAGATACTTTATTATCATTTTTCTTATTCATCCTTCTTACATTCACGTCTTTTTCGCAAAATAATAATTTAAAGTTCAGACACCTTACCAGCGATGATGGACTATCTCAAAATTTTATTTCATGCATTCTACAGGATCAAAAAGGGTTTATGTGGTTTGGAACCAAAGATGGTTTAAACAGATACGATGGTTATTCATTCGAGGTTTATCAAAACGATCCGTTTGATTCAACAACTATTTCAGATAATTTTATAACAGCACTGTTTGAAGACAGTCGGGGATATATTTGGGTAGGAACATTAAGCGGAGGATTAAATTGTTTTGAAAGAGAGACTGAAATTTTTCATCATATTCGTTATCGATCGAATAACGCAGAGGTTTTTAATACAGATGAAGTAAAATCGATTGTTGAAGATACTAACGGAAATATCTGGATCGGGACGAGAGGCGAAGGAATCTTTAAACTCTCCTTTAAGAACAAAGATTCCTTTAAGTTAAATTACAAACAGTATTATTCTGACGTTGATAAACAGGGTAGCTTAAGCAGTAATATCATATCCACTTTATTCTTTGATTCTAAAGGTGTCCTTTGGGTTAGCACTCTAAATGGATTGGACAAATTCAATGCTAAAAACGAAAGTTTTACTAATTATGAAATCTTAACCAGAAATCCCAAAGCACCTCTCAGCTACTTTGATAAAACTGTTTATTCAATATTTGAATGCAGTAACGGTAATTTATGGCTGGGTACTCTTAGCGGATTAGTAAAATTCGATAGACTAACTCAAAGCTATAAATTATTTCCGCATCATTATGATGTTTTTAGATATGGATGGGGAAGCATAATGCAAATCGTTGAAGATCATTCAAAAAAATTATGGCTTGCTACTCCTGGTGAATTAATGAGATTTGATGCAAGGTCTAACACTTATGATTATTTTAAAAATGATCCTCTAAATCAAAACTCAATTAGTTATAACAGCATCTCAAGTTTATATCTGGATAATACCGGAATTCTATGGATAGGAACAGCGGGAATTGGGATTAATATATATGATCCAAAGGGAAATAGATTTTCAACCTTAGTAAGAAATAATGATACTTCATCGCGGATAACAGGATTTAGTGTGCGATCCGTTTTACAAGAAAGTAGAGATATTGTTTGGATAAGTACGGATGTGTTGTTTAAATGGAATCGCAGAACAGGTGAATTAAAAAGTTATGAAACTGATTCAAATAGACCTAATGACTATGGGAACACAGGTCCGTGGTCAATTATAAAATCGTATGATGGGAAAATATGGTCAGCAACTTCAGAAGGCCTCTATAGTTATGATCCATCAAATGAAAACATTAGACAGTACAAATTCAATTCTTCGGATAAAAATGGTTTACCTCAGAAAGAGGTTTATGCTGTATTTGAAGATCAGAATAAAAACATATGGGCTGCAACAGAAAATTACTTTTGCAATTTGATAGATATTGATAAAGGAATATTTAATTACTATCGATATCAAACTTCCCTGCCTTATAACCAACGAGAAAGGCCTGTAATTCATCAGGACAGCAAAGGTATATTTTGGATTGGAACAAAAAATGGGTTACTCCGTTTTGATCAACAAAATAAATCGTTTTTTACATATAAGAATAATCCCAAACAACTTAATAGTCTTAGTAATAATTATATCAAAACAATATGCCCTGATCCGATTAATCCTGATAATATTCTCTGGCTTGGTACATCGGGTGGTGGTTTAAACAGATTTAATGTTAAGAAGGAAACATTTGAACACTTTACGGAAAGTGAAGGGCTGCCCAATAATGTTGTTTATGGAATATTGCCGGATGGAAAAGGAAATTTGTGGTTAAGTACAAATAAAGGATTATCGAAATTTAATCCTAAGGAAAATACTTTTAGAAATTATGATGTTAGTGATGGTTTGCAAAGCAATGAATTTAATACTGGAGCCTATTATCTAAGTGAAAATGGTGAAATGTTTTTTGGAGGAATTAAAGGACTGAATTATTTCTATCCGAATGAAATAAAGGACAATCCAAATATTCCTAAAATTGCTTTAACAAATTTAAAACTCGGAGATCATTACATATCCATTAAGGACGAAAATTCAGTATTAAAAAGAACATTTTCAGAAACAGATGAACTTGTACTTTCTTATGCTGACGATGTGATAACATTTGAATTTACGTCACTTGACTATTCGGCACCTAATAAAAACCGTTACGCATACAAGCTTGAGAATTTTAATGAAGATTGGATTTATTCCGGTTCTGTTCGCTCTGCTACTTATACACATTTACCTTTTGGCGAATATGTTTTCCGTGTTAAGGGATCTAACAACGATGGAGTATGGAATGATGAGGGTATAGCTCTTAAGTTGATCATTACTCCACCCTGGTGGAGCAGATGGTGGGCTTACATTATATATGGTCTATTGCTCCTTTCAATTTTATATATAATAAGACGCTATGAGTTAAATAGATTAAAATTAAAAAACCAATTAGAAGTTGAGAAGATTGAAATTGATACTCTCCGAAATTTAGATCAATTAAAATCACATTTTTTTGCTAATATATCTCACGAGTTTCGAACACCGCTTACATTAATTCTTGGTCAGATAGAAAGTGTACTCGCCTCTAACCTCGAGATAAAAGAAAAAGGGAAACTTCAGGTTGCAACAAGAAATGCAAGAAGATTACTTACCCTGATCAATCAGTTATTGGATTTATCGAAATTAGAAGCTGGAAGCATGGAACTAAATGCTGAGCAGCATAATATAGTATCATTCCTTAAAAGTCTTTTCTTTTCTTTTGAGTCACTGGCAGATAACCAAAAGATCAAACTTAAATTTGAATCTGAATTAGAAAATATTCCTGTAGTTTTTGATCCTGATAAGATTGAAAAAGTTTTTTATAATCTTGTTTCGAATGCGTTTAAGTTCACCTCTGTAAAGGGAGAAATTAAAGTTTCATTGAAAATTATTGAGCCATTTAAAGTTGAAATATGCGTTAAGGATAACGGGATTGGAATTCCTGCTGATCGTATTTCACATATCTTCGATCGTTTTTATCAGATAGATAGTTCAAGCACTCGAGAGCATGAAGGAACCGGTATTGGGCTGGCATTAACAAAAGAATTAGTTGAACTGCATCATGGTAAAATAAGTGTTAAAAGTGAAGTAAATAAAGGAACAGAATTTAGTATTCATTTGCCATTAGGTGGTTTAAAAACCAAAGAAGAACCATCATTGGAAAAAACAACCAATTATTCTTCTAACGGAAATAATTCAGACGATAATGAAAAAGATTTAGTTCTAAATGACGAACATCATGAATTAAACATTTCTAATAGTGACACTCAGATTCCTTTTAATGATCAAAATGAAATCGTGCTAATTGCTGAAGATAATGCTGATGTACGTGCATATATAAGAGAACAGTTAGAAAATGATTACAAAATTCTCGAAGCAAAAAATGGCGAAGAAGGATTTTCTATCGCCCAAAATGAAATCCCGGATTTAATCATAACTGATGTAATGATGCCTAAAAAAGATGGCTATCAATTCTGTAAAGAAATTCGCAATGATGAAAAAACAAGTCACATTCCAATTATAATGTTAACTGCGAAAGCAGGGCTTGATGATAAAATTGAAGGGCTGGAAACAGGTGTTGATGCATATCTTACTAAACCATTTAGTGCAAGAGAATTAAGAGTTAGAGTTAGGAATTTAATCTATCAGCGCAAGCAGCTAAGAAAGCGTTTCAGTAAATCAACAATTTTAAAACCTTCCGATGTTTCCGTTGTTTCAGTTGAGCAAATTTTTCTGGAAAAGACGATTCGAACTATAGAAAAACACTTTGAAGATGAACAATTCGGTGTTGAAAAACTTGCAGACGAAATGAATATGAGTGTATCGCAGCTTAACAGAAAATTAAATGCTCTTGTTGATCAGCCGCCAGGACAGTTAATCAGGTCATTTCGTCTGCAGCGAGCAGCAGATTTATTAAAACAAAATGCTGGAACAGTTGCTGAGATTTGCTATAGGGTCGGCTTCAATGATCAGGCGTATTTTTCAAGAGCTTTTAAAAAACAATTCGGAACTTCACCTTCTGAGTATAAAATCAAATAGACACTAGCTCTATTACCCTTGTCCCCTTTCCTCAATACTATTTGCTGTGCGTTACAAAAACATTCTTCTTCTTAAGATAATAATCTTTACAAATTTTATTCAAGAATCATTTTAAATAACTTTAATAATGCCCCATCTGCAAGGAAAGTCCTAACTTTTGCTTCAATTGTGCAAGATAACTTTTATCCATTCTTCTACTTTTGCTAAGAGCTTTTAACAAATAATTAAAAATAATTTGAAAAATAAATGTTGAGCATTTTAAAGGTAAAAGGGATATATGATGAGAATGGCAAAATCTTGTTGGATTCGATGAGAGTTTTGAGTTGGAATAGTCTGACAGAAAAGAATCAACCGAAATTGGATTATGGAACTAATATTGACATCTCACTTTCAATTGACGAGAATACATTTCTTTCCGGAAAGAATGGGGTTGTATGGGCAACCTATGATTCAAGGCAAGCAGATATTATTCAAAGTACACTTCTAGCACAGCAAATAAATTGTGAAATCAAAAAGATAAGTTTTGAAACTGAAGTAATATTCTTAATCGTCATAACAAACCAGAATGAAGTTATAGATGCAATTGATTTTATTTGGAAAAGTGATAGCGGACTAAGGCTGAAACCGGATTGGAGTTATCCAAACGGTAGTAAAAATAAAAGTTTTGAGCAATGGTTAAATGGACATTAGAAGCTGAATTTCTATAATAAAATGAAGAGGTAATAAAATGAAATTTGATAAATTATTTGTATCTGCATTTTTCTGGATTACACTTTTAAGCATTCCGGTAATGTCACAAAGTGAACAAGGATATATTCTTGGAATAAAAAACTTCGAAAAATCTTTCCCTCCCGAAAATATTGATTGGGATAGCTATGAAAATCTTTATTTGGACACACACCAGGATGGCAAACTGAAAAGAAACAAACTTGGTCTTAAAACAAATGATATTATCGGAGAAGAAATGATTTACGAGTATGGCAATTTTAATGTTCATCTTGTTATAACTTCCGATTCCACACTCTATATGAAGAATAGTAAAACTGGCGTTGATGCAAACGAAAAAATGTCCACTATTCATATTGATGATAATACAATGTTAGCTTCGTTTGTTGATGCTGATAATAATCTAGTAACAATGCTCTCTGACTTTGAAAATGGAAAAGCCTCCGCCTTTTTATACAAGGATGATGGAAGTGTGACTTCGGTTTCAGGGTCAATTAAAATGAAAAAATAAAATAAAGTTAAGTGAAAATTTCAATTTCAAAAATCAAAAAGGAGCAATGCTATGAAGTACTCGATAATCAGTTCTTTTCTATTTATTCTTTTCTTTGCAGGCGCAAATGCAATGCTTGCCCAAGCACCACAGGGTAATGCTGTACTCATGTCAAATTATGAGAGAGCATTTCCAATGGATGGTTCAATGGCGGAGTTTGATTCTCTGACGCATCAATTTCAAACTAAAGTATGGGACAAAAATCCTCTTGTAATCAGTCATAAAACTGTTCGGCATTGGTGGGGACACGATAACAGGGATGTAATTGAGATTACAGTAATTAAAACCTGGGAAGATATTCCAAAAGCAATGCAGAAAAACAATGAACTATTTATGGAAGCATGGTCAACGAAAGAAGCACGCGATAGTTTTGACAAAGCGTATAATAAATATTTCACCGGCAAACATTCCGATGAAATTTACCAGGAAGTAAAATTTAATAAATAAATATTAACAAATAAAAAAGGCAGTATATGAAAAATTTAATTGGTCTCTCCATTTTAGTTCTAACGATAATTTTAACAACTAATACTCAGGCACAACAATGGTCCTCTGAACAAAAATCAGTGTGGGCTGGCGTTGAAGAATACTGGGCTGTAAGCACATCAAATGATCCGCTATCTTTCCTAAATTATTTTGATGACACATATATAGGTTGGTCTTACGATAGCGAAACTCCCGGAACTAAAGCTGATGCTGTCAAATCTCTCAATTACTGGCTCAAGAAAGGTAAAACTCAATTTTACATTATCAAGCCTTCAAACATTTGGGTAAACGGTGATTTTGCTTACGTACATTATCACTATACACAGGTTATGGAAAGTACAGATGGTAAACCAACCACTGAAAGAGGACGCTGGACAGATATCCTTATGAAGAAGAACGGCAAGTGGATGCTTGTTGGTGATCATGGTGGTGAAATTAAGAACGATGAATAGTAATAATTAAGATGCTTAAACAGGCAGTGAAATATCTGCCTGAATATTATTAAATACTCTCTCCAATCTAATTTTATCAATCAGTAAGAATTTGACATAATGAAAAAAACAAGTTTGCTCCTTCTGGTTTTCATATTATCAGGGTTTCTTCAAGCACAGGATGCCGGAACATATAATTTCACTTTTAATCACATAGCACTATCAGTAAAAGACGTAGACCGTTCTGCAGATTTTTATAAAAAAGTTTTAAATCTTAATGAGATTACAAACAAAACAAAAATTGAAGGTATTCGTTGGTTCTCTTTGGGAGAAGGAAAAGAACTGCACCTCATTTCAATTTTAAAAGAAAGTGGTACAATAAATAAAGCTTTGCATTTTGCCTTAACAACTTTAGACTTCGACCCTTTTATCAAGGTACTTGATGAAATGAAAATATCATATTCCGACTGGCTAGGAACTCCTCAGAAAATCAATATTAGAGCTGACGGAATAAAGCAGATCTTCTTTCAAGACCCTGATGGTTATTGGATTGAAGTTAATAGTGTAGTACAAAAATAGATATTGTAAACTTTTTAATAATAAAAATCAAAGGGAAACAATGAAAAGACTAATTATACATTTTTTAATGTTTATACTGTTCATCTCATTCAGTCCATCTTTTGCCATAAATAATAAACCTGCAAAAGAAAGCAATGTTGAAATCATTCAGAATTTGTATGCTGCTTTTGCAAAAGGTGATGTTCCTGCTGTACTGCAAAAATTTGATCCAAAGATTGTATGGAATGAAGCAGAGAATTTTCCTTATGCGGATCGAAATCCTTATGTTGGTCCCCAGGCAGTGCTTGAAGGTGTTTTTGCACGGATTGGTGCAGATTGGGAATATTGGAACCTAGCTGATCAAACTTATTATGAAGCTAATTCAGGTGAAGTAATAGTCACCGGACGTTACAACGCAAAAAATAAATTAACAGGTAAAGAAATAAGTGTTCAATTTGTACATATGTGGACACTTAACGAGGGTCTGGTTACAATGTTTCAGCAATATGCTGATACTTATCAAACCGTTGAGGCGATGAAATAAAAACAATAATATCATTCTCTAAAAACTATAAGTGAGGATCTGGTAAAATGAAACAACTAATTAATACCATTCTAAAAGCTGGAACTTTTTTATTTCTCTTGCTCGTCATATTCACAATGGGATGTCAACAGCCGCAGGAAGTAAAACCTGAGTATTTTTATCTCCGTCCGGAAGTTGAAAAAACTTACGGTTATACACACGCTGTTAAGATTGGTAATGATATAAAAATATCCGGAGCAGTTAGCATGGATGATGTAGGCAATCCAACTGCTGTTGGTGATTTATTACAGCAAATGAAAAATTGTTATTCAGATTTAGATAAAGTGCTAAAACATTACGGCTGTACATTTGATGATGTTGTTGTAGAAAATGTTTTTACTACAAATATGCCTGAATTCCTTAACCAAGCTGCCTATAGAAATACAATTTATACAAAACAATTTCCAACAGGATCGTGGTTAGGAGTTAAAGAATTAGCTCTACCTGAGTTTATGATAGAGATTGAATTAGAAGTTCATAAAGCGATTCAATTAAATTAAAATTTTAATAACATTATTAATAATTAGTTGATTGAATGCTTTTTGTAAAATCTGATCAAACATTGTCTAAACCTCTTCCTTCTTTATCTGAAAATACTTTTTTAAGGTATTTTACTTTTGCCGCTCTTTATGTTGCACAAGGAATTCCGGAAGGATTATTGTGGTACGCCATACCTGCGTGGCTGGCAATGAATGGTAAAAGTCCTGCTGAGATAGGTTCATACGTTGCTGTTGTAGGTATTCCCTGGAGTTTAAAAATTATTAACGCTCCAATTATGGATAGGTTTACATATTTATCTATGGGTCGAAGAAGACCATGGGTTTTATTCGGTCAGCTTGGATTAATATTAAGCTTTTTATCTATGTCATTAATTGCAGATCCTCTAAACAATATGTCAGCTTTAATGATACTTGGTTTTATAGTTAGTTTTTTTGAAGTATCACAGGATATTGCCGTGGATGGAATGGCTATTGATATTTTACCCGTCGATCAGCAGGCAAGAGCAAATGGATTAATGTGGGGTTCAAAAACATTAGGAATTTCTGCGTCAGTAGCTGCTGGCAGCTGGATAATGAGCAATTATGGTTACTTCTATGCAATAGTATCATTTTCACTAATTATTTCCGTTATAATTCTTGTTCCTTTATTGCTAAGAGAAAGACCCGGCGAAAAATTACTGCCGTGGACAAATGGAGAAGCCTCAAAAGCCGCAGAGAAAATTCAATTACATAGTTGGAAGGGTATCTTTAAAAGTTTGTATAAGGTTTTCTTTTTACCCGTCAGTTTTATAATGGGTGTTGCCGCTTTTAGTTATTCAGTCGGCAGAGGATTGATTGATACAGTTCTTCCGGTATTTACTGTTCAGGAACTGGGATGGGCGGACACAGAATATTCACAAATCTTTGCAACTGCAAATTTAATCTCAGGTATACTAGGAATGATTATCGGCGGATTTCTTATAGATTATTTCGGCAAGGTTAAAATGATATCTATTTATATGAGTCTATTAATTTTGCTTGCTTGTGCAATGTCTTTCTTAAAAAGTTTTTGGCAGAATGACATTTTTGTAACGGGTTTTATAATCTGTTTTTATATTCTGTTAACATTTACAAACATTGCAATCTTTGCTTCCGCAATGCAGCTTTGCTGGAAAAGAATTTCTGTAACCCAGTTTACTCTCTATATGGCTATATCAAATTTAGGATTGGCGGCAGGTGCAGCTTTACTTGGGCCACTAAAAGATTTATTTAATTGGGAATATGTTATTCTTTGCTATATAGTTTTTGCGGGAATAATGTTAGCGGCAATCAGATTCATCAACTTTGAGAAGCATCAGAAACGTGTGGAAGATTTAGAGACTAAGCACCTTGATATAAATATTGTCTAATTGTGTTCTAATTTAAAATTAAATAATTCGTATTATTTCAAATCAACAGAAACAGAGATGAGATGCTCAAAGCTTTGTCAGCAATAGTTATATTCATTTGCGTAACAACAAATATGAATGCGCAAAGTTTTAATATACCTTCTAAAGGTAACCAGGTATTTGATTTCAAGGATACTCAAGATAGAAATCAGGCTACCTTTTACAGTGAAGCCCGTTTCGAAAATATAACAGGATTAACAAACGATGTTTGGGGAAAAGTATCTTTTGATGTTAAGGATGTTAAATCTACTTTAATAGGTGAAGTCTCGATTTCTACTTCTTCCATAAAAACAGGAATTGAAAAAAGGGATGAGCACTTAAGAAGTGTTTCCTGGTTAAATTCAGAAAAATATCAAAACATAACATTTAAAATAAAAGAGATTTCGCACCTTGATCAGATTGAAGCTAACTTATTAAAAATTGTCCTATTAGGTGAATTTACTCTGCGCGGTAAAACTAAACCGGTTTATGCAAATGCAACGATGAAATATTTAGTAGAATCTGAAACGACAAAACAAATAATGCCTGGTGACTTGATAAGTGTTGTAGCAAGTTTTGATATAAAGCTTTCTGATTTTGGAATTACTAATTCTATGATCCCAAACCGAGTGAGTGATAAAATTCAAATTACAGCTAATTTGGTAGGATCTAATACTAATTAAAAAATAAAAAACCTGTAACTTATAATATTACAGGCTTTTACAAGCGGGGCCGACGAGACTCGAACTCGCGACCTCCTGCGTGACAGGCAGGCGTTCTAACCAACTGAACTACGACCCCGTGGAAATTTGAAGGCCAAATATATAATCTGGCAGTAAAAAATCAAAATTTATTAATCACCAAATGATATTCCTAGAGACTTTGCTACAAATACCGCTTGATCATCTGGACTTACTAATTTTTGGTGCGAAATTGCATCTTCTATCTTAACATTTTTAATTTCATTCCCTTTTAATGCAACCATTCTGCCAAACTTTTTATTCGCAACTAGATCTATTGCAAAAGCGCCGAATTTTGTTGCTAGAATTCTATCATAGGGTGTTGGACTTCCACCTCTTTGAAGATGTCCGAGAACAGTCACACGAGTTTCTCGTCCAGTCAACTCTTCTATTTTATCTGCTACAACTTTTCCTATACCGCCAAGCTGGACTGGGTCCGTTCTTTTTATATCACTTCCTCTAGTAACTATTTCGCCACCTAAAGGTTTTGCACCTTCCGCAACACAGACTAAGGAAAATCGTTTGCCCATTAATTCTCGCTCATGAATCTTAGCAGCAATCTTATCCCATGAAAAAGGAATTTCCGGAATCAATATTATATCCGCACCACCGCTTAAGCCTCCATTCAAAGCAATCCAACCAGCGTATCTACCCATTACTTCTACCACAATTACTCTGTGATGCGAGGAAGCTGTTGTATGAAGTCTATCTAATGCCATTGAAACTACATAGACAGCTGAATCGTGACCAAATGTTACATCAGTTGCTTCAAGATCATTATCAATGGTTTTTGGCACACCAACTATGTTCATTCCAAGCTTAGACAATTTATTACAGATATGCATCGTACCATCGCCGCCAATTGCAATTAATGCATCAAGACCCCATGATTTATAATTTTTTATTGCCGATGCTGATTTATCCTGTATTTCTATTTTACCGTTAACTTCAACCGGCCAATGATAGGGATCACCCTTATTTGATGAGCCTAAAATTGTTCCTCCTCTTGAAAGTATACCTGAAACATCAGCATTAGTCAATTCTTTAGCTTTTCCTTCAACTAGTCCTTCAAATCCATCAATAATTCCATAGACAGACATTCCATAGTCTTCTGCAGGTTTTGTTACGCCTCTAATTACTGCATTTAATCCGGGGCAGTCGCCTCCGCCCGTCAAAATTCCGATTCTTCTTATTCCATTCTTTTTAGCCATTTTTACTTTTAGATCCTTCTATTTCTTAAAAATACTTTGTGAATTCTTAAAATGAAATTTAATCATTTTCATTAAATAATTATCATCAAATTGATTAAAAACACGCTTTGCCGCAATATTTACCAATGAACCGCCACCCTTGGGAATATTAAAACCCACTTCCCTGCTTTTTACATTAAACCAATCTATAACTTTTGCCCTGGCTAATATCGATGCTGCAGCAACAGCCGTGTATCTTTCAGCCCTTGGTGTCTGATAAAGATTTACATCAATATTTTTTTTCTTCAATTCATCTTTAATAAGTTTTTCATTACCAAACTTATCACTTATAACATTTGGACAACCAATTCTTTGCAATAAATTCTCAATTGTTTTTGAATGTGCCCAACCCATAATTTTATTAAGATTATTAAAAGATTCATAAAGTTTGTTATACTTTTCAGGATTGATCTGGACAATTTCAAAATTATCCCCAATTATCTCTTTAATCTTATATTCAATAATCTTAATATTATTATCGGAAATAAGCTTACTATCTTTAACTCCCGCTTCTTCCAACTCCAATGTTGTCTTTTTATTGATATAAACTGCCGCAACTACCAATGGACCAAAATAATCTCCCTTTCCAGATTCATCCGTACCGATGTATTCTATAAACTTAATTTCTGTTTTTTTCTCAGATTCAAAAAGTGTTTGTCCAAAAACAATGCTATTTAATTCTTTTGCTATTATTGATTCAGGGTTAGCCTGGATAACTTTTTTAATCCCTTTCTTACCAAAATACACTAACAATTTTGCCTGCTCTTTATTGCTGTTCACTATTATTTCATAGTTGTATAGTTTTTTATCCGGCTTGGAAACTGAGAATTCAAGATTTGTTATCTTTTTTGATAAATTTTCAATTTCTTTAAGAGCTTTTTGTTGGAATGGATCTTGCATAATAGGTGTTGGTTTAAGTTTGTATTTAAGCACTAATAAATTTAGTTTTCATAGTAATGAGATTTAAAAGGAGAAAATAATGAATACTTTAAGATTAAATAAATATTTTATGATAATATTGCTGATCACCTTATTTGCAGCCACAAATATTTTATCAAAAACGGTAACTCAAGATGACCAAACAATAAATGAATTTGCTTCAATATTAAAACAAAAAGTTTTATTAACTAATGATCAAGAAGCAAAGGTCATAAACATAATGTCAGAAATGCAAAAAAATATTTCATCTAATCCGAAAAATAAAACTGACTTTACTAAAGCTGCTCAGTCTAAAGTTGAAAGTTTATTAGATAGCAAACAAAAAATGAAATATGATATTATCAAAAATGATTTATGGAAAAAATTCTAATAGAACATTAACGCATTCTAACCCGGTATTAGGCCGGGTTTTTTGTTTCGATTCTATTTGCCCCATTTAAGTACTTCCACTTTAACTTCCTGAATTCCAGCATTAACCATTTCAATTTTATTTGCAGCAGCTAGTGATAAATCTAAAATTCTTCCCTTAAATTGCGGCATACGATCATTGATTCTTACTTCAACGCTCTTTCCATTTGATAAATTAGTTACTTTAACTAAAGTATTAAATGGATATGTTGGATGTGCAGCTGTTAAAGAATTCATATCATAAATCTCACCATTAGCAGTTTTTTTTCCATCAAATTCATCGGCATAAAAAGAGGCTATGCCAGTCTCAACCTCAAGCACATTTGGACTTTTTATTCGATTATCTTTTTCTGAATAATCATCAGCTCTAGAATATCTTGTTGTTGAACTGCAGCTAAAGAATATTAGAGAACCTAAAATGAACCCCAAATAATATTTTGGTGTTAAATCCATTCTAAAATTTCTATGATAAAATTGAGGCAACTTTAATAATTGCCGTTTCGGATCTCAATCTATTATCGGCAAGATTTAAAATAAGAGTTGGCTGAATATCTAAGATTTCTTTCTCTGAAAATCCGCCTTCTGGACCAAATAGAAAATAAAATTCTTTTGATGTATCAAATTTTTTATCAGCTAATTTACTTTCAGAGTTCTGTTCAAATAACACTTTTTCAACAGATAAATCTTTAAAGTTTTTAACTGATTCAAATATATTAACTCTTGGTAAATATGATTTTAACGATTGCTTCATTGCAGATAATAAAATTTTATGTATCCTGTCGATATTAAACCCTTTACTTACACTTCGCTCTGAATTAAAAAGAATAAAATTAGTAATCCCCAATTCTGTGCATTTCTCCAAAGCAAACTTAAATCTATCTGGATTTCTTAGATTAGGGATGCAAAATGTAAAGTGTTTTAGTCTATTTTGAAGAATATTAAATTTTAAGATACGAACGCTGATACTTTTCTTCTCAATGCTTGTGATAATACCTTCATAAATCTTTCCATTACCATCTGTTGCATAAAGAGAATCACCAACTTTGTTACGCATTACTTTTGTTGCATGATGATATTCCTCATCAGCAAGCTGAAATATTTGTTCATTCTCATTTAATGATGAACAATAATATAATTCGATGTTAGAAAGATATTCCAAGGTCTAAAATTATTTGTGATTTAAATTTTTCATCAAATGCAACTTCTATTCTAAAAACCTGGTAAGGTAAAATAAGGAAAGTCAATCCTAATCCGTATCCGGAATTAAATCTGTTGATTGCCCAAGGCTCTTCTCTATAATGCGCTAGACCAGTCTCAGCGAATATCTGGGTATAAAATCCTAATCTATATGACAAGAGTTGATCCGGTATAATGGGAATAAACGTAAGATCTACATTTAACTCTTCTATTATAGGATAGTAAAATTCTGCAGATAATACATAGTAATTATCTCCTTCAAATTTTTCAAAATAATGTCCGCGAATTTTTTCATCAGCGCCGATAATTGAAGCATCATAATATGGAACCACATCACCAAAGGTAAATCTTGATGCCAATCGCCACTTACTAATCAATTTATCAAATATTTTTCTATATTCTCTAAAATCAATCCACGCTACACTGTAGCTAATGTCATCAAATCCTAATCCCTTAGCAGAATAATTAATACTAGAATATATACCATTTTTTGGAAACTGTGCAAGATCTCTTGTGTCATGCTCATAACCAATTCCCAATTCAAGTAGATTATCAATTCTATCGTCGGATGCATTGATTCCAGGAATGTAAAATGGTGTTTCGATATTATTGTATCCGGCGTTAATATAGACTCTATTAAAAAGTCCCAATCTTTTACCCATAACTAATCGTAGTCCAATGAGCCGTTGACTAAAACTACCTCCATAAAGTTCTTCCGCACTTGGGCTTTTATTTGTAATATCAGAATAATTTATTGTAGATCTAATAAACAGATTTTCTTTGCCAATTATGTTAGGATTATAATAACTAAAATAAAATGTAGGATCATAACCTAAAGCAAACGCCGCTGTAAGATCCTCATTTCTACCTCTAAAATTTTTAATCCTTAAAAACATTCCATAGGATAATTTATTAAGATCATTTTCTTTAGCCTCAATTAGTGGAACGGGATATATATACCAGCTTTCTTCAATTTCAATTGTTAATATTCTTTTTTCATCTACAATTGTTGGGATAAAATAAACGTGATTAAAAATTCCTAAACTGTATACACGTTCTCGATTATATAATGAATTTTGTTGCGTTAATGTATCGCCTCTGGAAAAATTTAACTCTCTTAATACGATAAACTCTTCTGTTATGTCATTCCCAATTATCGTAATTGAATCAACAATAAAAGGATATAAATGAGAATTGGATAGTGAATCAGTGTTTTGTGGAAAGATAAGTGAAGAGAAAACAATAACGATTTGCAAAAAAACTATTTTTACTTTGGTTTTAATTTTTAACACTAAGCGTTATTGTTTTCTAATTCAATTTTTCAATTTAATAAATAAAACAGATCTTAAAATTATTTAAGAGACTCCTCAACATACTCTGATACAGGTAAACAACTGCAAACAAGATTTCTATCACCATATGCGTTATCTACTCTGCTAACACTCGGCCAAAATTTGTTTGATCGCGTCCAGTGCACAGGATAAGCGGCTTTTTCTCTTGAATATGGATAATTCCATTTATCATTTATTACCATCTGAGCTGTATGCGGTGCATTTTTTAAAACATTATTTTTCTGATCAGCATTACCGTTTGCAATTTCTTTTATCTCTTCAAGAATATTTATCAAGGCATCACAGAATTTATCCATCTCTGCTTTAGATTCACTTTCTGTTGGTTCAACCATTAAAGTTCCTGCAACAGGAAATGATACAGTTGGTGCATGATAGCCGTAATCCATTAATCTCTTTGCAATATCTTCAACTTCTATGTGAGCGGATTGTTTAAATTCACGCATATCAAAGATTAATTCATGTGCAACTCTTCCTTTTGTGCCTGAATATAAAACTTTAAAGTAAGGCTCTAATTTGGCCTTTATATAATTTGCGTTTAAGATAGCAGCTTTCGTGGAATTAGTTAATCCAGTAGCACCCATCAGTTTTATATAAGCATATGAAATTAAAATAACATTTGAACTTCCAAAAGGTGCAGCTGCAACTGCATTAATTGATTTACCTTTAGAAATATCTACAACTGAATGTCCAGGTAAAAACGGAGTTAAATGCTGTGCAACAGCAATAGGTCCAACGCCCGGTCCGCCACCGCCATGAGGAATACAAAATGTTTTATGCAAATTTAAATGACAAACATCGGCTCCAATTTCTGCCGGACTTGTTAATCCAACTTGGGCATTCATATTTGCACCATCCATATAAACTTGCCCACCATTTTGATGAATGATTTCGCAAATTTCTTTAATTGATTCTTCAAACACACCATGAGTCGATGGATAGGTTACCATTAAAGATGCGAGATTATTTTTGTGCAATTCAGATTTTGCACGTAAATCATTAACTTCTATGTTGCCCCGGTCATCACATTTTACCCCCACTGCTTTCATCCCTGCCATAACAGCACTTGCAGGATTTGTACCGTGTGCAGATGAAGGAATTAATGCAATGTTTCTATGTGCCTCACCCTTATCTTCTAAATATGCTTTGATAACTGATAAACCAGCATATTCTCCTTGAGCACCTGAATTAGGTTGAAGTGATACAGCTGAAAATCCAGTTATTTCAGCAAGATCTTTTTCCAGTGAATCAAATAATTCCAGATAACCTGAAACTTGTTCTTTCGGTGCGAAAGGATGGATATTCCCAAATTGTGGATAAGTAACACCGAGCATTTCGGTTGTTGCATTTAATTTCATAGTGCAAGATCCAAGAGCTATCATTGAGTGAACAAGGGACAGATCTTTGTTTTCAAGATATTTCATATATCTCAAAATATCAGTTTCCGATTTATATGAATTGAAAACAGGATGTTCTAAATAATTTGATGTTCTGACAAATTTCTGATCAAATGATGGTTCAAAAGTATTTTGAGCATTCTGTTCTTTTTGAGATGCTGCTTGTTTACTTTGAGCATGAGCAAAAACTTGAATCAATTCCTTCACATCTTCAATCGTTGTAACTTCACTCAACGAAATGCTTATATGTTCATTGATAAAGTAATTCAGATTTATCTCATGTTTTAATGCTTCAATATTTATCTTTTCACAAAGTTGCTTATCAACTTTAATTGTAATTGTATCATAATAATTTTTGTTAACCTGAATTAAACCAAGATTATTAATTCCATCACTTAGCACTTTTGTAAGACTATTAATTCTCTCAGCAATTACCCTAAGATTTTTTGGACCATGATAAACAACATACATTCCGGCTAATACGGCTAGTAAAACCTGAGCAGTACAAATATTACTCGTTGCTCTTTCACGTTTAATGTGTTGTTCTCTAGTCTGAAGAGCCATTCTTAAAGCTCTATTTCCTTGTGAATCAACAGATACGCCTATTATTCTTCCGGGAATAACTCTTTTAAAATCTTCTTTTGTCGCAAAGTAAGCAGCATGTGGTCCGCCAAAACCCATTGGAATCCCAAATCTCTGAGTGCTACCAACAGCACAATCAGCTCCAAATTCTCCCGGAGGAGTAAGTAGAGTTAAACTTAAAATATCAGCTGCAACAACTTTTAAAATTCCAAATGCCTGTGCTTTGGAAAACAATTCAGCATAATCATAGATCTCGCCATTAAGTGCAGGATACTGTACTAACAAACCAAAATAATCGCCATTCAATTCTATTTTTTGGTGATCATCTATAATTAATTCAATTCCCAAAGGTTTAGATCTTGTTTTCAGAACATCTATTGTTTGGGGAAACACCTCATTAGAAACAAAAAACTTATTGGAACTAGCCTTATCTTTTTTTCTGTTATTAAAAAACATAACCATAGCCTCTGCAGCTGAAGTTGCTTCATCAAGCAATGATGCATTTGCAATTGGAAGTGCAGTAAGGTCTGAAACGGCAGTTTGAAAATTTAATAAAGCTTCCAGTCTCCCTTGTGCAATTTCAGCTTGATAAGGGGTGTATTGTGTATACCAACCTGGATTTTCTAAAATGTTTCTCTGAATGACAGCGGGAAGAATTGCAGGGTAATATCCCATTCCGATGTAACTTTTAAAAATTTTATTTTTGGATGCAACAATATTAAGGTGTTGAGCAAACTCAAACTCACTTAATGGTTCTCCCAATTGTAATTTATTTTTAAGACGGATACTTGCCGGTACAGTTTCATCGATCAACTCATCAACTGAATTAACTCCACATAGTTTAACCATTTCTTTAATTTCATCAGTATTCGGACCTATGTGGCGTTGTTCAAATACATCAGGATGTTGAAAAGATCTCATCTTAATTCTCTTATTTAATTATTCGGTATTAAAAACTACATTAATTTATTAATTCAAAATTAAAGAAAATCTTTGTAATTCTGATTGAGTTGTTAGGTTATTTTTAAAGCAATTTTGTATTAAAAATTGTTTTAGAGTTGCTTAGTGAGGTATTTTTTCAAGCGTGGCTTTTGCAGCATTCTGTTCAGCAGTTTTTTTATTTTTACCTGTTCCTACACCAAAATAAACTTCTCCAACATTTACTTTAACTGTAAAAATTCTATCGTGCTGCGGACCTTCTTCTTTTATCACAATATAATTTGGAACCTCAATTTTATTTGCCTGTGCATATTCCAATAGTTGACTTTTATAATTTTCATCAATCAAATATTCACCATCCTTGGTTAGAGGTTCAATTAAAACCCTGTGGATAAATTTCTTGGAGATTTCTAATCCATGATCTAAATAGACAGCTCCAACAATTGCTTCAAAAGCATCTGATAGCACTGTTTTAGATGCGCGGGCAAATGTGTTAGTTAAATTCTGATTAATCAAAATAAAATTTGCCAGCCCAATATCTTCGGCGGCATCAGAGAGGGCAAATCTATTTACTAACTTAGCTCTAACTTTTGTTAAAAAGCCTTCATTCTCTTTAGGAAAGTTTTCAAAAAGATATTCAGCAACAACAAGACTCAAAACAGAATCTCCTAAAAACTCTAATCTTTCGTTGGAAACATCGGCGTCTTCAAGTTCTTCGAGAAAGGATCTATGCATTAATGCTTGAATGTAGTGGGATTTGTTCTTTATAGGAAATCCAATTATTGCCTCTAACTCAGAAAACTTGAGTGGTGTAAGTATTTTTTTCACTTGGTGGGAATTATTACTTTCTTCCCGAAAGCCAAAATATTTAAGCAAACGAGAAAAAAGAGAACTCAAGTCTATTCCTCAAACTTCTTAAATAAAATTGATGCATTATGTCCGCCAAATCCAAATGTATTACAGATTGCGGCTTTGATTTCTTTTTTAGTTATTTTTTTTGCACTATAATTTAAATCACATTCAGGATCAGGATTATCAAGATTTATTGTTGGTGGTATTAAATTGTGTTTCATAGATAAAAGAGTCGCGATTGCTTCTATCCCACCGGCAGCACCCAATAAATGTCCTGTCATAGATTTAGTAGAACTAACCACAAGTTTATATGCGTGATCACCGAACACGGTCTTTATGGCTCTAGTTTCATTAATATCGTTGTGAGGCGTTGAGGTTCCATGAGCATTTATGTAATCAACATCGGTTAATAAAAGATTAGCATCCTCAACCGCGATCTTCATAGATCTTACTGCACCTTCGCCACCTGGGGCAGGAGCTGTGATATGATGTGCATCTGCCGTTAATCCAATTCCAGCAAGTTCTGCATATATTTTTGCGCCTCTATCTAGTGCATGATTTAATTCTTCTAATATCAGAGTTCCGCCACCTTCTCCCATCACAAAACCATTTCGGTCTTTATCAAAAGGACGTGATGCTTCAGCATATCTATCATTCCAAGTGGATAAAGCTCTCATTGCATTAAAGCCTCCAATACCAATTTCAGTAATAGGAGCTTCACTACCACCACAAACCATCAGATCTGCGGCACCTCTTTCGATTACCATAAATGCATCTGAAATTGCATGTGAAGCAGTTGAACATGCTGAAGTAGTTGCGTAATTGGGACCTTTTAATCCAAAGCGAATAGAAATCTGTCCGGCTGCTAGATCTGAGATCATCATTGGAACAAAAAATGGACTTATCATTCCAGGATTTTTATCCTGAAAATATTTCCAATGTTCATTTTGAAGAGTTTCTAATCCACCAATTCCACTACCGTAAATAACTCCCACTCTTTCTCTGTTTATTTTTTCAAGATTGATTTCGGAATCTTTTACAGCTTGAACGGAAGCTGCGATGGCAAATTGAGAAAACCTATCTAGTCTTTTGACAGATTTTTTATCAAAATATTCGTCAGGATTAAAATTGTCTGCTTGAGCCGCAAACTGGGTATCAAACCTTGAAGCATCAAAATACTTAATCGGGGTTACACCATTTCTACCAGAAATTAAACCTTCCCAAAATTGTGGAACGTCTAACCCGATAGGTGTAACTGCACCAATACCTGTAACTACAACTCTTCTTTTAGTCATGATACCTAATCAGTATATACCATTTTTGAGATGGAAAGACATATAAAGGTAAGAAAGTCGGGATTAAAAATCCCGACTATTATTAATTAAGCCAATTTTTCTGAAAGATACTTTACAGCATCTCCCACTGTTCCGATTTTCTCAGCATCTTCATCAGGAATTGAAATTTGAAAAGCGCTTTCAAATCCCATAACTAATTCTACTATATCAAGTGAATCAGCGCCAAGGTCATTTGTAAATGATGCTTCAGGAGTGATTTGAGACTCTTCTACACCTAATTTATCAATAATGATCTCTTTCACTTTAGCTTCAACATCCATGGTGTTCTCCTCTTATTAGTTTTGTATTTATTTGAGTTATTATTTATTGGTCTAAATTTAACAAAATTAAAATCTAAGAAACAAATAGATTTATTAATTACATCGTCATTCCACCGTCAACGGCAATAACCTGGCCTGTAATATAATCTGCATCTTTACTGCATAAAAATGCAACAACTTTGGCAACGTCTTCAGGTTTGCCTAATCTTGACATTGGAACATTCTGAACTAATTTTTTTACCTGTTCTTCAGTTAACTTATTCGTCATATCTGTTTGGATGAATCCTGGTGCGACTGCGTTAACTGTAATATTACGTGAAGCTAACTCACGAGCCATTGATTTGGTAAAACCAATCACTCCTGCTTTGGAAGCTGAATAATTGGATTGTCCAGCATTTCCAATTAGTCCAACTACCGAGGCTATATTTACAATTCTTCCATATCTCTGAGCTATCATAGGTTTTATGACTGCTTTAGTATAATTAAATACACTTTTTAGGTTCGCACTTATAACATCATCAAAATCTTTTTCTGTCATTCTTAATAATAGATTATCTCTTGTAATTCCGGCATTATTAATAAGAATATCAACGCCGCCAAGCTTATCAATAGCAGCATCAACTGTTGCTTGTGCTTGTTCCATTGATGATGCATCGGCCTTAAATCCGTGAATCTTTATTCCAGGATAATCAATCTCACCCAATAATTCCTCAGCACACTCATCACAGCTATTATAAACAAATGCAACATCCGAAAACAAAACACCGCAGCAGCTTCTTGAAGCAAGTTCTTTTACAATTGCTCTGCCTATCCCTCTTGTTCCGCCGGTAACTATTGCTCGTTTATTATGTGATTCAACTACTTTACTCATTTTTTTTCTACTCCAGAATAATATTCTGATAAATATTCATTTTTATACTTCTCAAGTTCAATAAAATTATCTTGTCCAAAGAAATGAATAAGTTCTTCTCTGCAAGCTTCATAAATTGTAGTTTCTTTTAGTGGATCTTTACTACAAGTTTTTAGTCTATCAATATGTTCATCATCTATTGTGAGAGCACCTTCAAAAACTGTTAGCGGAAATAGAACACAATATATTGGTTTGTATTTCCATTTATGTTCGCCTTCAATCATTGCCAATTTTTGAAGAGTACATAATCCATTTTTATCCAAGAAAGTACATTTACCATTTGGGATCTCAGTTCCAACAGCTACACCGGATTCAAAATCCTCATCCTCTTCAGGTTCCTCAAACCATTCATCAATTACTTTGGTCTGTGTTTCATCAAGTAAAGGTATGATTTTATCTTTAAGCGTTAAAATATATTCATGTTCTTTAAGATCAGTATAAACTCCATAATTGCAGCATTCACCGCCACACTTACATGCAAATTTAAATGTAAAAATCTGTGGATCAATATAAACGCCATTAATCTCCTTAGAAAACTTAGGCTGCGTTTTTGTTCCCATTATATGTATCGCTCCAAATCCTCGTATTTATCAATCCCAAATAATTTAACATCTGGATTTATTCTTTTAACCAATCCTTGTAAAACTTTACCAGGGCCAATTTCATAAAATTCATCAAATCCATCTGCTATCATATTTATAATTGTTTCTTCCCATCTAACTGGAGAAGTTACTTGCTCGTGCAAAAGATTTTTTATTTCTGCCATTTGGGTAACGGGTTTTGCAGTAACATTTGCATAGACAGAAAACCTTGCATCATAAAACGGTGTTTTATCTAAAGCATTAAGTAAAGCATCTTTTGCCGATTGCATTAATGGTGAATGGAATGCCCCACTAACCACCAATTCTTTTACCAATTTTGCACCGTTAGCTTTGCATAATTCCATTGCTTTTCTAACACCATCAATTGATCCGGAAATTACAATCTGCCCTGGAGAATTAAAATTTGCGCATTGCACAATTCCAACTACGGAGGCTTCCTTGCAAAGTTCTATAACTTTTTTGGGTTCTAAGCCAACAACTGCAGCTAAAGTTCCGGGATTATCAATTCCTGCTTGCTGCATTGCTTTTCCTCTTGCTCTGACTAATCTAATTGCTTCATAAAATTGAATTGCATTTGCAGAAACCAACGCTGAATATTCTCCAAGTGAATGTCCAGCAGCAGCTTCTGGTTGGATCGTTCTGATTAAACTTGAAAGGATAACACTATGTAAAAAGATAGCAGGCTGGGTAAATTCTGTTTGTTTTAATTGATCTTCAGGTCCATTAAACATTATGTACGATAAATTAATACCTAAAGCGTCATCAGCGGTTTTAACCATTTCTTTGGCTTCAACAGATCTTTCATATAAATCCTTAGCCATACCTATATATTGCGATCCCTGTCCGGGAAATAAAAATGCTTTTTTAGCCATTGAAATAGTTTTCAGTAATTAAAAATTAAATTGCCCAAACAACATGTATTGCACCCCATGTATAACCAGCACCAAAAGCGGATAAAATTAGATTGTCACCCTTCTTCACTTTTCCATCACGAAAGTATTCAGTTAAACATAGGGGAATTGTTGCTGCCGTTGTATTACCATATTTATCAATATTAATCATAACCTTGTCTTTACTTAGGCCCATTCTTTGAGCAGTAGCGTCTATTATTCTTAAGTTTGCCTGATGAGGAACAAGATATGCAATATCTTCCGATTTTAAATTACTCTTTTCCATTAATTCTGCAGAAACATCTGCCATTCCTTTAACTGCAACTTTAAATACAGCTTTACCATCTTGATAAATATAATGCCATTTTTTATCAACAGTTTCATGCGAAGCAGGATTTAAACTTCCGCCACCTAACATATATAGTGCGTCTTTACCTGCACCATCAACCCTTAGAATACTGTTTTGCAAACCCAGAGTTTTATCTTCAGTTGGTTCTAATAAAACTGCTGCCCCAGCATCACCAAAAAGGATACAAATGTTTCTATCTGTATAATCGGTAATTGAACTCATTTTATCAGCTCCAATTACTAAAACTTTTTTGTATCTGCCAGATTCAACAAGCGTAGCGCCTGTTTGTAATGAAAATAGAAATCCCGAGCAGGCAGCGGATAAATCAAAACCCCATGCATTTTTTGCTCCAATTTTATTTTGCACTAAACAAGCCGTTGCCGGAAAAAACATATCAGGAGTAACTGTGGCTACAATAATAGCATCAATTTCTTCTGGATTTACATTATGTTTTTCAAACAAATCTAAAGCTGCACGAGCCGCTAAATCACTTGTAGCACCTTGCTCTAAAAATCTTCTTTCGCTAATTCCTGTTCTGGTTTTTATCCATTCATCATTTGTTTCTACAATGGACTCAAAATATTTATTATCCAAAATTTTATCAGGAGTATACATGCCAACTCCTGTTATCATTGCGTTATATCTTTTTTCTAACATTAATTATCTACTATTTTTTTTGTGAATATTGTTTGATAGAACTTTCTATCTTTTTAATTAAATCTTTATGGTACATCTCACGTGCTTTAAACACCATATTTTTAATTGCTTTCGGAGAACTTGAGCCGTGTCCTATAATACTAATTCCATTAACACCTAACAAAGGCACTCCGCCATGCTCCTGATAATCCAATGATTTTAAAGATTTTTTTAAAGTGCCTTTAGATATTCCAACTTTTAACTTGTCGAAAAAACTAGCTTCAGCCGTTTTAGTTAAAAGATGTTTAAGCAGTTTTGGTACAGATTCACCAAATTTCAAAATGATGTTACCAACAAATCCATCACAAACAACCACATCAACGTGTTTGGTCATTATATCTCTGCCTTCAACATTTCCAATAAAATTAAGCTTGGAATCCTTAAGCATTTTAAATGCATCATTAGAAACTTCATTTCCCTTGCCATCTTCCTCACCCATACTTAGTAAACCAACAGATGGATTTTTAACACCACCCATTTCTTTGGCATAGATTGTTCCCATAACTGCGTATTCAAATAGATGTGAAGGTTTTGCATCCTTACCAGCGCCAACATCATAAAGATAACAAACTCCGTAAACATTTGGCATTTCTGCACCGATTGTGGGACGACCAACACCTGAAATTCTGCCTATAATTAAAGTTGAAGCACTCATCATAGCACCTGTATTGCCTGCGCTTACAAAAGCATCGGCTTTACCTTCTTTAACTAACTGAGCACCTTTTACAATAGAAGAATTCGGTTTTGATTTTAAAGCAGAAGTAGGCGAATCACCCATTTCGATAACTTCATCAGCATGGATAATATATTTTTCATTAAAAGAAAGATTGTTGGATTTTATAACGGAAAGTATCTCTTCCTTTTTCCCTACAAGAAAAAGTTCAAAGTCATGTTTTTCATTATAAGCTTCTAAAGCTCCAACCACAGCATTTTGAGGGGCGTAATCGCCCCCCATTGCATCAACAATAATTCTGCATTTAGAATTTTTAGCTTCTGATTCAGCCATTAGATAAGTAAGCTATTAATATTTAGCTCTTGGGAATAAACACAGAGCGTTCATTGTAGTATCCGCAGGAAGGGCAGGCACGATGAGCAAGTTTCATTTCACCGCAATTACCACAAGTGCTTAATGAAGGTGCTACTGCTTTATAGTGAGTTCTGCGTTTATCTCTACGGCTCTTAGACATCTTACGTTTTGGATTTGGCATAATATCATTCCATTATATTTAATTGAGATTTAATTTATCTTTCAAATTCATAAGAGGTTTCCACCTCGGGTCAATTTCTTCTGCACTGCAAGCACATTTTTCTTTATTTAAATCTTTACCGCATTTGTAGCACAATCCTTTGCATTCATCTTTACAAAGTTTTTTCATTGGAACTGCGAGTAAAGCAAATTCACGAACATCAGAACTAATATCAATCTTATCTGCATCTCTGCTGAGATAACTTACATTAAGAGATTCTGTTTCTTCCGGAGCTTCATTCATTAAATAAATCATTTTATAATCACTCATTAAACTTGTTTTATATTCAGTTCCACATCGGTCACATTCATACTTCACTTTAAAATCTGACGTTACCGAAAGTATTAACTGATCATGCAGTTTATTAAGAATTAAAGAAGATTTATATTTACCATAAAAGGGTTTATCTAAATCCAATACATCAACTTTGTCTTCAAAAACAAAATTGTGTTCCCCTTCGCTTAAATTTGATATTTTTATAATCATCTTGCAAAATCACGCAAAAAACGAGGCTTAATATATAACTGAACCATTATATAATCAAACAATCCTCGCACCCAATATTCGACTTTTTGGAACAATTCAGCCATTTTCTTGGATTATCCAATATTTTTAGAACTAATTAGATCACTATTTTATTACAGTTTTATCAGTCGGGGTAACAATCAAAAGTAGTTACTAACCCATCAAACTATTTATACAGATCTAAGTTACACATTTGGACCAAAATAATTTTGGTTTTTTCACTTCTAAATCAATAATTTGAAGCAGATATTTAATAATAGTTATCATTGCCAAGAATTAAATGTTAATAATTCTTTCTGCTTTTGCCGCAATCGTTCCAATGTCAATTTACTTAGTTTTGATTTGGAAATTTGACCAATATGATAGAGAACCATTTAAACTAGTATTAATAAATTATCTATGGGGCGCGCTTGGCGCTATAGTTCTTGCTTTACTCGGCAGTTTATTTTTTACAACCATTGCTTCTATTTTTATAAAAGATAGTTTACAATTAAGCAGATTTGGTGCAATTGTAGTTGCACCTATTGTGGAAGAAATAACCAAAGGATTTTTTCTGCTGATAACAATTTCCAATAAGAAATTTGATAACATTACTGATGGAATAGTTTACGGTGGAGCAATCGGGCTTGGATTTGGGATGACCGAAAATTTTCTTTACTTCGTTTCCTATGGTGATTCAATAGCTAATTGGATAATGTTAGTTATAATCAGAAGCCTTTTCTCAGCCGTTATGCACTGTGTTTCAACAGCAACACTTGGCGCACTTCTTGGAATGGCAAAATTTAAATCATCTCCTAAAAAGATTTTTTATGCCTTTATTGGATTATTAATTGCGATGTTAATTCATTCTATTTGGAATTCCAGTTTGAGCTATGACAGAACAGCTCCAATTGGTTTTCTATTTATGATAGTTTCAATTATTATTTTTATATCAAGTTATATTATTTCGATTAAAGGAGAAAGAAAAATTATTTTTAATGAATTAAAAGAAGAATCTAAAAACGGAGTAATTCCGGAATCACATTTAATTATATTAAGCTCTCCACAGCGAGAACGAAAAGGCTGGTTAGATGAACGTACCAGAAAAACGTATATCAAAGCAGCAACAACACTCGCATTCAGAAAAGTTCAGTTGAAAAATTCTAATGGAGCAAGTAAAGCATATTATGAAATGGATGTGGATAATTATCGAGATTTTATCAAAAAATTATTACAGAATAATTAAGAATGAATTCTAAAGCTGTTTATATTCTCCCATTCTATTTTTCACACGCTAAAGAATCATCTAATAACTTAGATGTATTTAGTAAAGATGATATTTCATTTCTTTTCGAAACTTTATACTTGAATATTTTGGAGAATCTTATTGGTAAGCAAGCCAAAATAGATATTTATTGTATTTGGGATGAAAACAGAAAAGACAGTGTGCCGGATGAATTTAATAACAGTAATTATAATGTTGTATTTTCCGATGTTTCTAAAAAGAAACTAATTCTTGAAAGATTGTCATCTAAAGAATTTTTATCACATAAAAATAACCTCATTATTTTTTCCGATGCAATCGATATAAGGCCATCTGATTATGAACAATATTTCAATCTTCTTAATATTGAAGATGAATCACTTGTAATCGCAAAAAATAAAGAGAACAGTATTGCAGTTTTTGGGTTTAATAATTACTCGGAAGAAATTATTAATAATTTGATACTGAGTAATTTTAGCTATAATGATTTTTTAGGCCGGGTGAAATCGTGTGAGCACTTCATGCATATAGTAAATGATGTGTTGCTCGTTAGAAATTTATATAATTTCAAACAACTTTATCAGGAGTTATCACAAAAGAAAAGTATTGAGTATTGCTCACAACCAATGCACGAAAGATTCACTCATCTTTTCGTAGAATATAAGGATTTATTGAAATGAGTAAAGTTGGCATTTTTGGCGGAACATTTGATCCAATACACAATGGTCATTTAATAACCGCACAATCAGTAAAAGAAATCAGAAATCTTGAGAAGATAATTTTTATTCCCGCATATATTTCTCCGCATAAACAACATGCAAAAGCATCAAGTGCACAACATAGATTAAATATGCTTAAAATCGCTTTAGATGATATTCCATTTTTTCATTGTTCAGATTTTGAAATCAAACAACATACTATTTCTTACACAATTGATACACTTAGAGAATTCAAAAAAACATATGATGAAATTGAATTGATAATTGGATATGATAATATTTTTCAATTCCATACCTGGAAGGAACCAGATGAAATTTTAAAATTAGCCAACATTGTTGTTCTTAAAAGAAAATCCTCTCATCCGTTAGATTTTGTTGATAAGTATGTTGATGCAGCAACCTTTGTGCAAACCCGTGGTATTGAAATAAGTGCAACAGATATAAGAAATCGTGTACATGCTGATTTGCCAATTTATTACCTCGTTCCGGAAAAAGTTTTAGAATATATTAATAAAAACAAATTATATAAGGACAACTAATTGAAAATTCTAGTTACAGGCGGAGCCGGTTTTATAGCTTCGCAAATTGCGGATGCATTTATCGAAGAAGGACATCAAGTTGTAATACTAGATGATCTTTCAACTGGATATGAAAAAAACATTAACCCGAAAGCCCTGTTTGTTAAAGCCAATATTTGCGATAAAAACTTGGACAAACTATTTGAATCAGAAAAGTTTGATATTGTTAATCATCACGCTGCACAGATGGATGTTCGAAGATCAGTAAAAGATCCAGAGTTTGATGCAACCACAAATATTCTTGGTACAATTAATTTGTTACAAAATTGTGTTAAGTATAAAGTTAAGAAATTTATGTTCGCTTCAACCGGCGGTGCAGTTTATGGTGAGCAAGATTACTTCCCTGCTGATGAAAAACATAATCAGCAACCAAAATCACCATATGGCATTTCTAAACTTGCAGTGGAAAAATATTTATACTTCTACAACTCAGAACATAATTTGAATTACACAATTTTGCGATATGCAAATATTTATGGACCAAGACAAAATCCTTTTGGTGAAGCTGGAGTTGTTGCTATATTTTCTACAAAACTTCTTAAAGGTGAACAACCAGTTATAAATGGACATGGCAAACAGACTCGTGATTATGTTTTTGTTGGTGATGTGGTAAAAGCCAATTTACTTGGATTAAAAGATGAAGTATCAGACATTTATAATATTGGAACTGGAATTGAAACAGATGTAAATCAGCTTTTCCATTACATCAATGGTATTACTAAAGCTAACAAAGAAGAAAAACACGGCCCAACCGCTGCTGGAGAACAATTGCGTAGTGTAATTACATCGGACAAATTATTTAAAAAATTTAGCTGGCGTCCATCAACAAAATTGGAAGACGGTTTAAAAGCAACGGTCGATTACTTTAAGAATAATTTAGCTTGATATGATTGATAGTAATCTTATAGAAAACATCTATAAAGAAGATAGACGATCTATTGCTCGCGCAATTTCTATAGTTGAGACAAATAATTCTTTCACTTCAGAATATTTAAAAGAGATTCATAAAAAAGTTGGTAATGCTTATCGCATTGGAATTACTGGCCCACCCGGTGCTGGCAAAAGCACAATCACAAATCAATTAACAAAATTCTATAGAAAACAGAATAAAAAGGTTGGGATTATAGCAGTTGATCCAACTTCCCCTTTTACGGGTGGTGCTTTACTTGGTGATAGAGTTCGAATGACAGATATTGGAATGGATAGTGGAGTTTTCATTCGTAGTATGGCAACTCGTGGTAGTCTTGGCGGTTTATCCAAAAAAGCTATTGATGCAGCCGACGTTTTGGACGCCGCAGGATTTGATCTAATTATTTTTGAAACTGTCGGAGTTGGGCAATCAGAACTAGATATTGCACAGGCTGCTGATACAACGATTGTAGTTCTCGTTCCTGAAAGTGGAGATTCGGTTCAGGCGATGAAAGCTGGGTTAATGGAGATTGCTGATTTCTTTGTTCTGAATAAAAGCGATAGACCCGGTTCACAACAAGCTTATACAGCGCTTCAGACTATTTTAATGATAAAAGATCACGATGAAAATTCATGGCTGCCAAATATTATTAAGACTGTTGCTTCAGAAAATTCAGGAATAGATGATATTGCAGTTGAGATTGAGCGACACAAGACTTTTATGAGAGAAAAAAATATATTCCAATCAAAGAGAGATCATCAAGCTAAAGTTAGAATTAAAGAAATTGTTGAGCATAAATTAAAAGATGAATTGTGGAGTGAGACAGGCGAAAATTCTTTAATTTCATCATTGGAGAAAGTTGTACTTGGTAATTTTTCTCCTTATCTCATTGCAGAAGAAATAATTGATAATTTTAAAAATAGAATTTAACCTGGAGTTTTAATGGAACACAAACCATACTTAACAGAACTTACAGAAAACCAAATCATCATCCGAAATACAATAAAAGACTTTGCTGAAAAAAATATTCGTCCCGTTATTATGGAATACGATGAAGCCCAAAAATTTCCAATGGAAATAATGAAACAACTTGGCGATCTGGGATTTCTTGGCATTCTTGTTCCTGAAGAATTTGGTGGCGCGGGCTTAGGTTATGTTGAATATGCTTTGATCATTGAAGAACTTTCAAAGGTTGATCCATCAGTCGGACTTTCTGTTGCTGCTCATAATGGATTATGTACAAATCATATAAATCTTTTTGGTAACGATTCACAAAAGAAAAAGTATTTACTAGATCTTGCAAGTGGAAAGAAAATCGGCGCATGGGGATTAACAGAATCATTTTCGGGAAGTGATGCAGCCGGATTAAAAAGCACCGCCTCAAAGGATGGGGACTACTGGATTTTAAATGGCAGTAAACAATTTACAACACACGGTACAGTCGGCGAAACTTATGTTGTTATGGCAATCACCAATAAAGATGCTGGTAAAAAAGGGATTTCTGCGTTCATTCTTGAAAAAGGAATGGAAGGATTAATAATTGGTAAAAAAGAAAATAAACTTGGAATGCGTGCAAGCGACACAACACAATTAGCTTTTGAGAATTGTAAAGTGCCCGTTGATAATCTTTTGGGTGATGAAGGAATGGGATTTATTAATTCAATGAAAGTGTTGGAGGGCGGAAGAATTTCTATTGCTGCTTGCAGTATTGGATTAGCACAAGGCTGTTTGGATACTTCTTTAAAGTATTCTCAGGAACGCAAACAGTTTAACACACAGCTTTTTAATTTTCAAGCGATACAATTTAAGTTAGCAGAAATGGCAACAAACATAGAAGCAGCAAGAATGTTAACATACAAAGCAGCCTCGATGAAAGATGCAGGAATTCCTAATACAAAAGAGGCTGCAGAAGCAAAGCTTTTTGCAAGTGAAATCGCCGAGAAAGCTGCAAGTGAAGCAGTACAGATTTTTGGTGGATACGGCTTTATAAAAGAGTACCCCGTAGAAAAATTTTACAGAGATGTAAAACTTCTTACAATCGGAGAAGGTACATCCGAAATCCAAAGAATAGTTATTGCTAGAGATTTGTTGAAGGATTAATTTATGAAACAAATCGGTTCACAAATAATCGAGAATGAAACTTTTCTTAAAAGAGAAGATTATCAAAAAGAATTATTACGCAAGCTTGCTGGCGCTAAAGAAACAGTAAAAGAAGGCGGCGGAAAGAAAGCAATTGAAAAACATAAAGCTAAAGGAAAACTAACCGCACGTGAGAGAGTAAATCTACTAGTTGATGATCCTAAAAAGTTTTTTGAGTTAAGCACTTTTGCAGCTTTCGGAATGTATGAGGAATATGGCGGTGCGCCATCCGCCGGAACAATTTATGGAATTGGAAAAATTCATAATCGTAATTGTGTTATTGTTGCCAATGATGCAACTGTAAAAGCTGGAGCCTGGTTTCCTATCACTGCAAAAAAGAATTTGCGTGCACAAGAAATTGCAATGGAAAATCGTTTACCAATTATATATCTGGTTGATAGTGCCGGAGTTTTCCTTCCATTGCAAGAAGATATTTTTCCTGATAAAGAACATTTTGGAAGGATCTTTCGCAACAATGCTAAGATGTCTTCGATGGGAATTCCACAACTCGCAGCAATTATGGGTCCTTGTGTTGCAGGTGGAGCTTATCTTCCAATTATGAGTGATGAAGCTTTAATTGTTGAAGGAGAAGGTTCCGTATTTCTTGCAGGTTCACATCTTGTTCGGGCAGCAATTGGTGAAGTAATTGAAAATGAAAAACTTGGTGGCGCAAAAGTTCAATCAAATATTTCCGGTGTTACAGATTACATAATTAAAAACGATGAAGAATGTATCCAACAGATAAGAAGTCTAGTTGAAAAATTTGGAATTAATCAAACTGCAGGATTTGATAGAGCTGTAAGTACACTACCCAAATACCCAACAAAAGAGATTCTTGGAATCTTACCAGAAGATACATTAAAACCCTACGATACTTATGAATTGATTTCTCGTATGGTTGATAATTCTGAAATTGATGAATACAAAGCTGGATATGGTAAAACGATCATCACAGCTTACGCAAGAATTGATGGCTGGGCTGTTGGAATTGTGGCTAATCAAAGAAGTGTAGTTAAAACTGAAAAAGGTGAGATGCAAGTTGGCGGAGTTATCTATTCAGATTCTGCAGATAAAGCCACTAGATTTATTATGAATTGTAATCAAAAAAAAATTCCATTGCTCTTTTTGCAAGATGTAACAGGATTTATGGTTGGCAGTAAAGCTGAGCATGGCGGAATAATTAAAGACGGCGCAAAGATGGTAAATGCTGTTGCAAATTCTGTTGTGCCAAAAATTACAATCATAACAGGTAACAGTTTTGGTGCAGGCAACTATGCAATGTGCGGCAAGGCATACGATCCAAGATTTATTTTTGCTTATCCAAATGCCAAGATTTCTGTAATGGGTGGTAACCAAGCCAGCAGTGTTTTGTTGGATATCAAACTAAAACAAGAAGAGAAAAGCGGACACAAATTCAGTGATGAAGATAAAAAGAAATTACTTAATGACATTCTAAAATCTTATGATGAAAAAAGCACTCCACTTCACGCTGCCGCAAGATTATGGATTGATGAAATAATTAATCCATCACAATCACGTGAGTGGATCTCAATGTGTTTGGAGGTCGCAAATAATAATCCTGAGATACCAAAGTTTAATCCAGGTATAATTCAGACATAATATTTATGCACACTAAGTTGTGAAGTATTCTCTGTGTTTTTATCGAACTTAGTTTTACTCTAAAAATGAAACCCTTATTTATTCTTTACATATTTCTATTATTTCAGAATACTTTTCCTCAGCAAAGTGAATTATCCAAAACAGTAAATTATATTTCCAGTTATATCGCATCCGAACATTTTTTCAATCTTAGAAATGATATTGGAGATGTTTCGGCTACTGACTCAATTTTTATTCAAGCGACTAAGTTTACCAATGGAAATATTTCTGATGCATTGCTCGCATTAATGCTAGCAACAGTTCCCTATCGTGAAGTCCCTATTCAAATTCCATTACTTAATACTATCGTTAACTATCCATTAACTGCAGCCGATGAAACAACATTTCTTAAAAAAAATGATAACTTACCTCGATTTTTATTTCTGGATTCTCCACAAAATGATTATGGGGACAAGGATAAACTTGCACATTTTTTTGGAAGTGCTTTTCTATCATATGAATCACACATCTTTGACTTGGGAAAGCTAATTGGTTATTTTGTGGAAGCATTTGAAGAAAGTTTTAAAGTGCAATCAAGTGTGGATATACGCGATCTTGATGTAAACGATTATGGCAGATTATTTGGGAATTTACTTCAAGAAAACAACGATTTATTACCATCACAAATATTTTTAATACGTTCAATCAGATTTTTAAGAGTAACAATATGAAATCAGTTTTAGTTATTGATGATGAACTTCAAATTTGCGAAAGCATAAATATGATACTCGAATATGAGGGTTATGCTGTTGATTATACAACAAGTGCGAATGAAGGATTAGATAAATTTTCTGCTAAGGATTTTTCCGCTGTTCTTTTAGATATCCAAATGCCAGAGATGAATGGTTTTGAGGTTCTTAAAAAATTAAAAGCACAAAAACCAGCAGTATCAGTTATAATTATTTCTGCACACGGAAGTGTTGAAAATGCCATTAAAGCAACTCGACTTGGCGCATTCGATTTCCTTGAAAAACCAATTGATCGTGATAAACTTTTAATAAGTGTACGCAATGCAACTGAAACTGCATCACTAAAAGAAGAAAATGAAGTAATTAAAAAAGTTTGGATCGGTGATGGTGAAATTCTTGGAAAGAGTAAGGCGATTCAGAATATTTTACAAATGATTGATAAAGTTGCACCATTAGATACGCGTGTTTTGATAACCGGTGAAAATGGAACCGGAAAGGAATTAGTTGCTAGAGCTATCCATAGAAAAAGTGAGCGTAAAGATAAATCTTTTGTTGAAGTTAATTGTGCCGCAATTCCAAATGAATTAATCGAATCAGAATTATTTGGACACGAAAAAGGCTCATTTACTGGTGCAGTTCAACAGCGGATAGGTAGATTTGAGCTTGCAAATAAAGGGACATTGTTTTTGGATGAAGTTGGTGATATGTCACATCAAGCTCAGGCAAAAGTTTTAAGAGCTATCGAGGATGGGAAAATTGAACGAGTTGGAGGCGGAAAAAAGATTGATGTTGATGTGCGATTGATAGCAGCCACAAATAAAAATCTTAAAGAAGAAATTGAAAAAGGAAATTTCAGAGAAGATCTTCTGCATAGACTAAATGTAATCCCAATTGTTGTTCCACCACTTCGTGAAAGATCTGAAGATATTCCTATTCTTGTTGATCGTTTTACAAATGATATTTCATTGAAGCATAAGAAACCTGTTACAAAGTTTTCCGATGATGCGATTCGAGTTTTACAAAATCAATCCTGGACTGGAAATGTGCGGGAGCTAAGAAATATTGTTGAGCGTATTATTATCATCGTCGATAAAAAAGAGATTACTGCAAAAGATATAGAATTTATGTTTTCAGGAAATCAGCAATCTGTAGATGAACTTGTTGATACTAGTAATTCATTTCAGGAATTTAAGGAAAAAGCAGAACGTGTTTTTATTCTTAAGCAACTTCGTGCAAATGATTGGAATATCAGTAAAACATCTGAAATACTTGAGATTCAACGTAGTCATCTTTATAACAAAATGAAAAAATATGGAATTGAAAAGGAGGAATAATGCCAACTATTTTTTCTAAAATAATTAATAAAGAAATTCCAGCAAACATTGTTTTTGAATCTGATTCGGTTCTTGCTTTCAAAGATATCAATCCTCAGGCACCTGTTCACATTTTAATTATTCCAAAAATTGAAATACCCAAAGTAACCGATATTAACGGAAATGAGCATTCACAACTTCTTGGTGAGATGATTGATGCAGCAAATAAAATCGCTAAAGATTTAGGCATTGCTGAAGATGGTTTTAGATTAGTTTTTAATTGTGGTGAAAACGGCGGACAGGAAGTTTACCATTTACATCTCCACTTACTTGGCGGTAGAAAGATGAATTGGCCTCCGGGATGATTTAGTAAACTTAAACTTGAAAATAATTTTCCATCCCTTTTAATCTTTTATCTTCACTAGTATTTCCAAACATCAAAGATTCATATCCAAATTTATCACGAATTCTTGTTACTGCTCTTAACATTTTTTTTCTTTTAATTTTATAATCTTCAAACAGATATTCTTGTTCATTTAACGGAGAAAAATTTGTAATCCCAATTCCGATTAATCTTACCCCGACTCTTCTAGTCCTGGCTTTCTTCATCAAGTCCCATGCTGATTCAAAAATAACTTTATCGTCATCACTAGGCTTTATTGTTTTAGCACGAGTTAATGTTTGAAAATCTGTATAACGAAGTTTTATATCTACTGTTGAAGCTTCCCAGCCTTTTTTCCTTAATGATTGAGCAACTTTTCCCGTTAGGTAAAACAAAGTGTTTTTAAGTTCTTCTTCATTTGTAACATCATTCCCAAAAGTTGTTTCGCGAGAAATACTTTTTCTTGTTCGCTGTATTGTTAAATATTCTGTTCCTTCACCATGAGCTTTTCGCCAGAGATCAATTCCGTATTTACCAAATGCAGTTCCAAAATAATCTGATGAAAGTGTAGTGATATCACCGATTCTATAAATTCCTCGGGCATTTAAACTTTGTTTCATAACCTTTCCAACACCGGGAATTGTTTCAACTGGCATTGGAGAAAGAAATTCTTTTTCCATTCCCGGAATAATGTAGGTAATTCCCTTTGGCTTCATACAATCAGATCCGATTTTTGCAACGGTTTTATTACTCCCGACTCCGATGGAAATTGGTAAACCAATTTTATCCCATATTTCTTTTTGCAGTCTAGTAGCAAATCCAAACATTGAACCGTACATTTTTTGTGTGCCTGTCATATCAAGATAAAATTCATCAATAGAAGCTTGTTCAATTTGAGGTGCATATTGTTCTAAAACATTTTTTACAGTTTTAGAAAATCTTGTGTATTCATCGCCATGTCCGTGTAAATAAATTCCTTGCGGGCAAAGCTTGTAAGCAGTTCTGATTGGCATCGCTGAATGTAAACCAAAAGCACGCGCTTCATATGAACATGCAGATACAACTCCCCTTCCGTACTTCGGATCACCGCCAACAATTACTGGTTTGCCATTAAGTTTTGGATCGAGAATTCTCTCTACTGAAACGAAAAATGCATCAAGATCTAAATGAAATATTGTACGCATAAATAAATCAAAAGTAAAAAAAAATCATTATTCAAAATTCTTAGTTAATCATAATTTTTTCCAACCTTGGATAAGCTTTTAGAATATGTGACGGCATTCCAACTTTAGTTTTCTCCTCAAGCAAGTGTATCAGCTCAAAAGCATTTGCAACCGCATCTCCCTGCGGATGATTATTCATTATAACATTTACTTCTTTAACTTTTTGTTGTATTGATTTAATTTTTTGCTCAATCTCAACTAACTCACCTGGTGAATAAAGATAACTGTAACGTGAACTTTGTTCTTCATAAGTCTGAGGTTTTCCAAAGTTGGATAATGATTTTTTCCAGGCTTCCGTATTTCTTCCGTGAAACCGAATATAGGCTTTATCATTTGTAATAATTGGTTCAAACTCAATTGCCTGCCCAATTTGTGGTTGGTCAATTGTACAAAAGGTTAAATCATTTTCCTTAAAGAATTCTAATGCACGATTATTATTCCAGCTTGAATGTCGAACTTCCACAAAGCAATCTATATCAGAAAAAATATCTCTAAGTTTTTGAACATGCTGAACAGAATTTCCATCAAATGAATATGAGTATGGGAATTGGATTAATAATCCGCCAAGTCTTTCTGATCTTCTTAATTGCTCAAGATTATAACGAACAGCTTTTATGTTTTGCTCATCAAATTTTCTTTTATGTGTAAAATCCTGGTGAAGTTTTATATGAAAGATAAAATCCTTTGAGCCTTCAACCTTTTTTATCCAGCTATCAACAACTTTTGGACTGATATAAGTATAGTAAGTTGAATTTACTTCAACACAATTAAAGTAATGCGAATAAAACTGCAGCCAGTCAAATCCACCAGACTGATTTTTAGGATAGAAATTTGGCACCCAATCTTTATAAGACCAGCCTGCTGTACCGATGTTAAATTTAATCGAACTCATTTTTTTATCTTCAGTTAATATTTAATTGGACTCCAACAGAAGCACTGAATGAACGAGTTAATCCATCCACATTTACTTCTCGTTTAATAAATGGGATAGCAAAATCAGCAAACAAAGAATAATTGTTATCTATCTGATACTGAATTACTGTAAGTAAATTAAGTTGGGCTTGATCGCTGTTTTCAACATCAATATAAGTTTCCGTTGGGGCCATAGAAGCTGAGTTTACAACATTTGATTCGCTTAATCTTTTTATAAATAGTATTTGCGGTTTAATTGTAAATTGATCTAGTAGAAAATTATATGAAGCTCTCAATAGTATATCATCACCGCGTTCTAATTTTATAACATTATTATTTCTGCCACCAGCTAATTGATAACCAACTCCAAAGCCAATGTTTTTGTAATTATAATTTATCGTAAATAGAATATCGTTTGATCCCAATCCCGATTGATAGGCCATCGGTAAGTTATCAGCATTATCTTCACCTATAGCAAACTTTGCTCCGATTGAGGCATCAAGAGATGAATTATTTTGTGATATAAAATTTTGTGTTACACTAATTAATAGATCACCAATTCCATTTACATCACCCAATGGACCAGATTGAATGTTATATGGAATAGATATTTGTAATGATGTTTTTTCAAAAATATTATAATTCGCTCCAATCAGAAATGAATGATACTTCACATCATCTTCCTTGCCGCTTGAACCAAACTTGTATCCCAAATTAATATCAAGAATATTATCATTGTTATCACTCATTGTATGCCCCACTGAACAGACACCAGCGTCTGAACATTGTGGAATTAGGTGAAACAAATTTCCAGATAAAACTAATAATAACATTAAACTGAGAATTGCATTTTTCATTTTAAACCTTTGATTTAATATTTCTAATATCAGATATATTCAATATGACGAACATTCAAGATTTAAATCATTATCCAGCCCGCTTTTCCATACTACGATAGATACCAACCACAATCCCAACTATCTTAAACGATGGATATTTTTTATCAATTACTATTGTTTTGTACTCGGGATTTTCTGAAGCTAATTCAATTTCACTACGCTTTTTATAAAATCGTTTTACAACGGCTGCATCATTAAGTATAGCAACAACAATTTGTCCATTCTTTGGTTCAAGATTTGGGTTTACGATTACAATATCTCCGCTAAAAATGTAGGCATCTTTTAAACTATCACCTTTTACACGAAGCAGAAATGAATCTTGTGGCATTTTTGCTATTGTAGGAAGTTTGACTGTATCAATTGCATCAGGATAAATAGTTAATGGATTACCTGCTGCAACTTCTCCCAGTATTGGTCGAGGTACAAAATATTTATCTTCTAATGTAAGTTCTATTCCACGGGAAAGTTTAGGACTTTTTCTGATATACCCTTTTTTTTCAATTGCTTGAAAATGCTGTTGAACAGTCGCACGATTTTTATATCCAAAATGCTTTGCTACATCGGCAAGTGTTGGTGGAATTCCCTTCCCTTTTATTTGATCAATAAGAAAGTCTAAAATATCCTTTTGGATTGCTGTTAGCTCTTTTTGCATTAATATACCTATAAAAAATAATTGCCATACATTTGTATGTTAATTTAATTCGGGAAAGGGAAAATGTCAAGAGAGAAATAAAAAATCCCCTTAATTCTTAGAATTAAGGGGATTAATCATAAATGGAAGAATAATTTAATACTTTGATAAAAATATCTTTTCTAAAGATTCCATCATTTTTTCTTTAAAGATTGGTTTTGAAATAAAATCATCAAATCCGGCAGCAATAAACTTTTCCTTATCACCTGGTAGAACGTAAGCTGTTACTGCAATAATTGGAATTGAACTAAATGCAGGCATAGTTTTAATGATTTTTAAAGCATCTAGACCGTTATACTCGCCCTGTAAATTTATGTCCATCACAATAAAATCAAACTGATGGTTTAGTAAAAGAAGTTGAGCTTCTTCAAAACTGACCGCAAACTTAACATCATTAAGTCCTTTCATCTGGACTTTAAAAAGTATCTGTGAATCGACCTGGTCCTCTATATAAAGACAGTTAAGTTTTGTTAAATCAAGTGATTGAGATGGTTTAACATCTTGAACATCATCAGATTCAGAAGCTAATTCATCTTTTATAGCTTCCGAAAGGTTTCCATGTACATCAGTTTCATTAGAATCATAATCAATATTGCTATGCTCTTCAGTTTTTTTCTGGTTCAACATTTCATAGGTTTGTATTTCTTGCTGAATTGAATCATCTTGAATGTTCTTTTGGTCAGTAAGTTTTGAGAGTAATTCTTGCGCTACTGGTGGAACGGCTTTAAATACATCGGCTGACTCATCGATTTTAGATTCAAGAGAAACATCATTTATAGTATCTATGTCATTGTTCGGTAATATTATTTTTTCAGAATATTCAGGAAACTCCTCTTTATCTGATTCAGGAATATCAAATTCACGGGCTCTCAAATTATCAGATAACTGAAGTAAAGAAATTGTCTCTTGTACTGATTCAAATCTTTGTGTTTCTGAACCGGCCGTGAAAGTAATTGGAAAAATAAACCCTGTTTCATTTCGAACTGTAGCCGAAGAGGATTTATAAAACTTTCCATCTAAATAGTGCATAAGAATTCTTGCTAAATATGTTGTTAACTTAGGCAAACCAAAATCCTTTGGATCTTTATCGTTAGCAAAAATTTGCTCCAGAACATTTGCAACATATTCTGAAGGATTGCCATACTGATCGCTGATACCAATAAGAAAGGAATCAGCATCAACCGGAAAAGCAGAGAAATAAACTTTTTTATCCTTGCTTAATCTTGAAACAACTTTGATTAAGGACAGAATAAAGTTTTCAAATTTTTGTTTATCAGATTTAAACTTTAAGGATGAAGATATTTTGCCGTACGAAAATTGAATATCATTAATCCCCGTTATGTCTTTTATGTTGTCATCCAATTTTTCGATAACATCGGTTATAGTAATATCTTCAACCTTTAATGGGGATTTATTTTGCATTATATCTGAATACTCAACAACAGCATTCATAGTATCCATCATCTTAATGCGGTTCTGATTAATTATTTCAGAGGCTTCTAATTGTTCTTCAGTCGGATTTTCGGTGCTGCTTATCAACTCCTGAGAAAAACCAATAATCACATTAATTGGAGTTAAAATCTCATGAAACATTCCGGAAAGAAAATTTGAATCGGGAATAATAGTTTTATGTTGAGTAACGCTTGGTTTTTCAATAATAACTTCTTTTACAACCTCTTTAATAACTTCTTTAACTATTTCTTTTGGTTCTTCTGAACTTAATTTTACTGATAATGGTTTTACTATAACTGTGAAGGAATCTATTTCGCCATCAAAATCAAGAATTGGAGAAGCAGAAATTTCTGCATCAAAATGATTACCAAGTGAATCCTTAAATTTTGATTCTAAAACTACTGGGTCTTTAAGATGAGATTGAAAGATGGTAGTATTAACAATTCCTCGATCATCATCAGCAACAAGACTTGCAAAGGACGATTGAAGTATTTCCTCATTTGAATAACCAAGACTCTTTGTTACATTTTGATTAATATATGTTATAAATCCGGAGGAGTCGGTACTAAAGATCATCAAATCAGATTCATTAAAAATAATCTTAAGCATCTGATGTTGTTTTTCTTTTTCAATACTGTCCGAGATATCTTTTACTATATTGAAATGTGCTTCCTTATCGTTAAACTTAAATGAAGTTTTACTTATCTCAACAAGAACATTTGAACCGTCTTTTCTTCTGTGTCTGAATGGTTTACTGAATCTTGCTTCCGACGCTTCGTCTCCAAAGGAATCTAATAAGGTCTGAATATCTTCAGGTGCATAAAGATCTGTAAGATCCATTTGAAGGAATTCTTCACGGCTGTAACCGTATAGCTTAATAGCTGCATTGTTTACTTCAAGAAATTTTAAATTTTCTTTATCATAAACAAATATTGGCTCCGGATTTCTTTGAATTAAAATATCGAACATTGTTCCTCTATGCATTAAAATATTTTGGAGTTCGTTTTCAGAATTTTTAATTTCATTCTGTGCTTCAATCGTTATAAAAACGTTTGATTTATTTTTTCCTAAATTTAATATTTTTACAAGTAACAATTGAAAATTAACTTGTAAAGAATCAACCGAATTTTGATTTTTTGTTATTTGAACAAATTCTTCTGTTTTATCACTCTTAACAAATGAATTGATTTGATTAACAATACTTAGTGGAAATATTTCATCAATTATCTTATCAGTTATCTCTTTCGTCTTAAAATTAAAGAATTCATTAAATTTTTCATTTATTCCCTTTACAACTCCATCAGAAGTTATGTATGCTGAAGGCCTGGGAAAACTATTTACCAAAGCACTAAAGAATTCTTCTTCTCCCCAAAAGTTACAATAATCATACATATTATCAACAATTAGACCAACCATTACAATTATTTTATTAAAATTGTCTACAAGTGGTATCTGAATAATGCTCTGGATTACTTCAAAATTTTTAACTTTTTTGCTAAATCCTTCTAAAATTATTTGCTGCGTATTAAGTATAACATACTGATCCAGCATTTTATAAATTGCTTTTTGATGAGGCGGTAAAAATGTCTCATGTTTTTTGCCGGCTGCAAAAGAAGTTTCAATTCCTAAAATACTTGCATATGAATTATTAACCGCAATTAGTTTACTCTCAATATCTTTAATCCAGATAGGATGGTCGTAATGATCAATTAAATTTTGAACTCTTTTAAAGGATATAATTGTAAAAGGTGCCAACTTTTGTAATTCGGATATGAGTGCCTTTCCAGGATTGTCTTTATCAGATAAGAAATTTTTGACTGAACTAATTTTTATTTTACTTAAAAGATGATCTGAATTAATATTCTCTGTACTTCTAAATACCAAAATCACATTTACATTTTCATCTGCTTGGATAGGTTCTACAGCTAAATCGAATACTACACCATCTCCTGATTTTAAATTAATTAATGTGTTTTTAAAAATATTTTTTTGGAAAGCATTCAAAACAGGCCCGATAAAATCACTTATTTCCTGAACAGTTTGTTTTTCAAAAACCTGATCTAAAGAAATATGGTAATCATCAATAGTAAATAACGCGGAAGCTTTTTGATTTGTAAAAATAATTTCAAAAGATTCATCTAAAATTATAAGTGGATCACCATGATAATCGGCATTTCTACCTAGAATATCGAGCCACTCTTTATTTTTTATTTCCACCTTTTGAAAACCACTTCGTTAAAATGTTGAAATTGTAACTTCATTGGAATATTCTGAATATCGATTTAAATCATATCCTCTGATTCTATATGTGTAAACATTATTAGTTTCAACATTAAAATCCAGATAAAGATTTACATCTGCATCAATTCTTCGCAAGAGAGTGTAAGAACTTAAATCGGTTTTTCTTTCTATGTCAAAATACAAAATATTATTGTCCGAACTATTCCAATTTAATTGAATAACTCTAACAGAACTATTGTATATTGCTGTAAGATTTGTTGGAGGAAGCAAAATTCCTGAAGTGATTTTAATACTTACAGTATTACTCATTGCCGAGTCTTCATTACTGTATGCTACAACTCTGTATTGATAAGTTGAACCTCTAATTAGGCCGTTTCCGGAATCTTTAAATGTTGTAGTATTTTTTGTCAACGCAGCAATACGATTAAAAAATCCATCTGATGAGCTTCTTTGAACAGCAAAATAATTTTCATTATCACTATTATCTTTCCAATTCAAAAGGACATTTGATATTCCCGAAACATTTGCTGAAAGATTAGTTGGAGGTAAAATATTCCCTGATGAAATTATTCCGGCAGTATTTATTTCACCGCTAAATTCTGAAAACCCTGAAATCTTAAATCCACGTACTTTATAAAAATAAATATTAGTCGTATCAAGGTTATTGTCATTAGTATTATTGGATTTTCCAGTAAGTTCTTGATGTAAAAAATACTCTCCATCAAGATTTACCTTTCGCCAAAGCTCATATTTTTCAACATAACGTGAAGTATCTTTCCAACTAATATTAACTGATCCATCATTGAATTTTAGTAAAGCTAGGTTATATGGCTTGAATGGGATTCTATTATCATTCGTTACCAGCAATTCTGTTACAGTATTACTTTTTTGCGATGTACCATCTGTATCATAATAAATCAAATACAAATTCATCTTTTGACCGATTAAAGTAGAATCAAGTTGGAAATTTATCGGCGGCGCAGTACCGTTACTATTGGGCGGGATATTTTTGACAAATGTACTATTAACATATAATTCAAGAAATTTTATAGAGTAGGGTTGTGTAATGGAATAAACAATTTCATTATTACCTTCCATCAAAGTTCCATCAGAAGATGGTGATATGATTTGAATTTTCAAATTTGATGGGATTGAATTCTGATTTGGATCAGAACTAAGATCTGCACAAGACTGTGAAATAATTACTAAGATTACTATTAAAATCGAAAAGGTAATGTCTTTTTTTAAAAACCATTTTTTCATTTTTTATCTAATCCTAATTACAAATAATCTATCTATTCAAGCGTGAAGTTAAACTTAATTTTATTCAAAGAATTCGGAAGAATTTTATCTAATTTGATTCTAATTCCGCCAGCAGTATCATCAAAATAATATTCTAATAACGATTTATTAAGTGATATAGTTAAAGTTTTTCTGTCAATATCCTGAGCAAAGTTTAGAAAAACATTTAGATCACTAACCAATAAAGGATTTTTATTATTTAACCATATTTCAATTTCATTATCTGATATATTTTTAATCTCACAAGTTATTCTCTCTCTAACACTCCACCATCTATTTATCGTTGGTAGTGTAGTAAAATTAAATTTGAGTGATCTGATTTTATTAATCTTTTCCAGTAATTCATCTTCAGGATTAACTTCGCAATTAATTTTAGGATTGTAATTCAAAAAATTAATTACATTTATAGAAAATGGAAGTTCGTTAGACTTTACGAATGGAATTAATAACAAATCTTTATTATAATATTTGGGGAGTCCAGGAGCTTGTTCAGTATAAAGTATTTCAGTTATTCCGGCAGCGCTTATTAGACCTAAATCTATGTTTTCTAAAGCTTGTTCTTTGACAAGAAGTGTAGATAGTTCAACTCCATAGTCTCGATTAAAGTTTTCTATTAATTCAATTACGTTGTTAGAAGTATAATGATCAATTCCTGATAAATCAAAAATGATTTCATCAAACGCGAATTTGGTTAAAATCTCTTTTGAAACTTCCAGATCAGAATTTACAATAAGATTAGGTCTGATCTCATTATTCTGCAAAACATCAATCAGTTCAGATTCAAGAGCATTATTGTATTGAAGCGAAACTATTACTGGAGAAGATATACTATCATAAAATACATCAATATAAATATCCGGATCTTTATCCATCCAACTTATAGTATTCAAAACGAGTTTTTTAAATGCAGCTAAATCTTCTTTGCCTCCAATAACATCATTTAAATCAAATCCTGTAAACAGGAATTTTCCCTTTCCATTAGATCCATAAACAATTGAAGAATTTGAGGAATCATAACTACTTTTATCAAAATAAAATCCGGCTGAGGCTACTTTGTTTTCGATCAAATCACAAATTAATCCCTGGTTCTTATTTGAAATCTGCAGAATCAATTCATCATCAATATTAAAATGATTCAAATGATTTGGTAAGAGAGAATGGAAATAGCTTATATTTTCTGATGATACAGTTTCAATATTCTTTAATCCCAAAAGTGTTTTGAGATTCTGGTATTCTATTATACTGCTTTCTTGAAACATTAATTTTGATCCAGAGCTGATAATAGAATTTCCACTCACTAAGAATTTTTGTAGAACTTCCATCTGAACAAATGAGATGAAGTTTATAGAAGGTAAAATCAATATATCATACTCTTCATCAATACCGGATTCAAGATCATGATCATAAATAACTGAGTAAGGGATTTGTTCTTGCATTAGAAACAATTCCCATGAAGTTATCACCTCCATAACTTTATTGGAGTTAGCATCGATATTATTTTCGGTTAATTCCGAATATAGAATTGCGATTCTTGGCTGAGCATAGATCAGACCCTGAGAAATTAAAACTCCGAATAGAATGATTAGAATTGAAAATATTTTAAAATGATGATACAATTTTACTTTATTAGTTTTATAGTTAGAAGTTTACCTGATCGTAATCGATATAATATTGCCTGGATTCACCCGGTTTCAAATCATCTATATACAAATAAACCATTTGCGAGCCTGCTGTATGTTTTACACTTGCAGTTTTAGTTCCAATAATTTCTGAACCAATTGTGATGTTTTGTGCATAATCATTTAGATCAAGATCAATAACTAAATTATTAATAGACTCGATTCCAGGATTTGAAACTTTTAATGCAACACGAGTTTTGCCTCTTCGATCAGCTTTGATTTCAATATAATCTCTTTTTTCATACCACTTTTGAATTTCGGTTGCAGTTGCAATCCAGAATTTTTTCTTTTTTAAATCTTTAAGCACATCTCTTAATACATTTGCGTAATCACTTCTGCATTGATACTCTGTGTGAAGTTTTAAAATATACATACCACCTTCAAAAAGAACACGATCTAAATCTTCCTGATAAGTGTAGAACTGAAATTCAGGTAATGTCAATCCAAAATCTCTAATAATTTCATAATCATCACGAGCTGTCTTTGTCATCGTAACAATTCGCTTATCTCCGCGAATTATCGTTTTAGGGACAGAACGATCTGTGAGTGAATCAGTAAGTACATATTTATAGTTGGAATTAATAACTGCATTTAAAGTATTCTGATCAAACAAACCATAATAAGGTAAAAAGCCTGAAACACTGCTTGATGAAATTTTTTCAAGTTTTTCTTTTGCAGAATTTAGCTTTTGTAGTTGTTCTGCATACGAATTTAGTTTATTAAACTTATCATTGATTGAGGTCAAATAACCAATATCAACTAAGGCAGCTATTTCTCCATAAGATGAAATTTTTCTAATCAGCTCTTTATTATTCTCCGCGATTGTCGGATCAACAAAAAAAGTTGCAGAAATTCCTTCGTTTTTCATAATCGGTAAAATATTATTGATGTTATTGACATCATTTGTGAGCACCGGAGCCACAATAGCTGCAGCTTCATATCCTGTTGGCCAATCTCGTACATATGCAATAGGAAAATACATAAGCCATTTTATGGAGTTATTAAAAAGCCTTTCAAAATAAATGTAATCTTCCTGCACACCGATTATGGAATTCAATTCAAATCCCATCCACATAAATCTACCTTTACCAAAATTTCCATAAGCAATTCCAGCAGATTTTTTAATTTCTTCACGAACCAATCCGTCATCCATTCGGTAATTGTACCAGAAGCTAACTTGAGTTGTTCTTGGATCAAGTACTTCAACCGCCATTGGTCTATCCCATGTAGCTATCTTCAAAGGAAATCCGGTTGGAATATTTGCAGTAATCGGCAAACTACCGCAGATAGTATGAATTTTTGAAAACTCATCAGGTTTTAATTCGTGAGAGAATTGCACACCAAAAACCTGGTTAATAAATTCCCATCCACGCCATTTGCCATCGTTAGAATATGAACCGATTCCACCTGTAGCAAAAACACTTCCACCATTCTCCAGATATTTTTTTAATTGCAAGGCTTCTTTTTCACTTAAAGATTTTGTACCTGGTAATACAATCAACTTGTATTTTTTATAATCACCATTTTCAATTTTTTGATCTGAGATTATTTCATACTTAAGATTTAGATTATCAAGAAATTTTTTCCAGGTGGAAATATTATCATTCAACCAGGTGCTTCCAACGGGTAAAGTATTTTCAGTGTACTTGGAATAAAGAATTGCAACTTCTGGCTCTTTACCGAATAAAAAGTCTTCAATAATATTAGAATTGGGAAGAATTTCTGAAGTGTCAAATCGGCCATAGATGCCGCGAAGGATAAAATAATAAATAAGAATCGCTGAAATGATTATTACGATGCCTGAAAAAAAGAAAAAAAATTGATTTATCCTTATACCAAATAATTTCTTTACCGCCACTTCACTTCCCCTGAATTTCTATCTTCCTGAGTAGGTATATACCCATCAGAAGTGTATTTCAGGAATTTATTTTCATCACTAAATCGTTCTTGCGGTCTTACACGAACCTTTTGCTTTTCTACTTTTTCTTCATCGACTTTATATCCGCGCGGTTCAGGTGTATATTTTGATTGTGATGGTTGGCGCTGCTTAGTGTATTCCTCTCTAGTAATTCCCGGCTCAACAGTTTTTATCTGTCCCCGTTCTTCCAAAGTTGAATCTTTTGTATAAATTGCTTCAGATGGAACTACTAGTTCACCTTGCACAGATGCAGGTTTGGTTTGATATGCATATTGTGATTTTCCTTCACGAACCTTGTAAAGGATATACGCCCCGATTGCCAATATGAACGTGCATATTGTTGCGACAAGAATAATAGTAGATAGTATCGGGATAAGTTCCATTTAATTTCCTAATTAGTATTAACAGCAATATTATCTGATCTTGTTGAACTAATTCGATCCAATTTTCCCCAAGTCATTCTGATTCCAAGAAACTCTTCAATAGTCGACATGGTTTTACAAATATCAATAATCAAAATAAAAAACATTCTGTAAATGATTGCATACCATATCAATCTAAATTCTTCTTTTTCGACCGCAACACAATAAAGTGCTGTGACAAGATCCAATATTGCTAAACCCGCCCACCAAAAGAATATTAAATGTGAAAATCCAAAAAATAAAGCTGCAAAAATAAAAAATGCATTGGCTGCAATATTCATCGTTGGCCAAATTAGGGCTTCATAAGACATCATCCACAAAATAAATGTTTGTCCAAAATTTACTGTAGGATTCAACATTCTTTTTTTATGCTTTCTGATCGATTGAAGTATTCCTCTAGTCCATCTGTATCTCTGTTTAAGAAGCTGCTGCAATGTTACGGGAGCTTCTGTATAAGAAATCGATTTGGGTTCATAATAAATTTTCCAACCATTTGCTAAAACTTTTAAGGTTAAATCAGCATCTTCTGCATAAGTATCACTTGAGTAATATCCAGCTTGTTCAATTGCTTTTCTTCTAAAAATACCTATTGGTCCTGGAATAATATTTACAAGTTTAAAATAGCTCTGAGCACTGCGAGCCATATTTAATCCTTCAATATATTCAAGAGCTTGAAGATCTGTAAAAAACCTTTTTCTGTTTAGAACTTTTACATTACCTGCAACGGCACCAATTTTAGGATTTTTAAAATGTCTAACTGCAACTCTGACTGATTCAGGTGAAAGCTGAGAGTCTCCGTCCATACAAAGAACAAAATCAGACTTAGAATAATAAATACCAGAATTTAAAGCTCGTGCTTTTCCCAAATTTGGCTGATTTATTAATGATATTTTTACCTTACCATATAACCCATCCTGGAATCCAACCATAGATTCAGCTACTTGTTTAGTATCGTCGGTTGAACCATCATTTACAACAATAATTTCATAATTCTGGTAATCAAGCTTAAGCAAAGACAAAATTGATTTTCTAATAATTTTACCTTCGTTAAAGACCGGAACTATAATAGATATAAAAGGAGAATACCCATTAGTTTCTGAGAAAGTGTATTCATTTAAATATAAATATGCTGCAACCAAAATGGCGAAGTATCTTACAAGAAGGATGAAAAGAAAAATAACAAGAGCTATAATTGTCGAATACTCAAATAGTGAACTGTACGACAAAATTGTGTAAGGTAAAGTATAGACTATAACTAAAATCAGTAATAGTGAAATTATACCACTTACGAGTATCCTTCGTAAATATTTTTGCTCTAGATTTTCTCCTTTTTTTTCATCTTCCCGGCTTGAAATAGTAATAATAACACGATCGACAAGCTGATTTATTTTCATTTATCCGGATAATGGTTTGCCCTAATTTTTCAATAATAATGCCATTAGAAGGATTTTAATTAACATTTTTTTTACTCATAAATCCCCTTTATGCAATACCAATATTGGACTTTAATTTAATCTGTATCATAATCAAACAAGCGAGAATGTTTAGATTTGGCTAAAAAATTGGTAAGTAAACGTTTACAATCCCCAGATCAAACTAGCTTGTATAGAAGTTGAACGATAACCAGTGTTTGATCTAAAAGAACTTCCCGTCGTGAATCGTGTTTGCAAAAGCAGATTTTCAATAATTTCATAGTCTATTGAAGCGTAAAACTCGGAAAGTATAAAATCATTTTGTGGTATCAAACCAATTTTACCACCAATGTTAAAATTAAAAGTATCATCATAGTAAAGATTCCAATTAGCCCAGATGGAGTGTGATTCAAAATTCTTTGGACTCCAATACAGCTGCGTTTCATCTTTTAATGAATAGAAATAATACTCATAACCAGCAGTAAGATCAGATTCAAAAACCTTTCCTAGTCTTGCAACAAATAAGTTACCGGAGTTATTATCAGAAACATCTAAATATCCATATTTTCCTGAAACAACCAAATTATTTTTAAACTTGTATTCACCATTTAACCCAAAATGAAAAGCATTCAATCTTGTGTTAACTAAGAATGGAGAGTAAAGTATAAATGCAGCATCAGAATAATTTAAGAAAGCTGTAACACTAAAAATACTTTTTTTCTGTGTAGTTAGTGATAACTCAATAATATTTTCTTTTTGGTCGTTCACAAAATATGTTTGTCCAAAACTTCCAGATCCTGAAAATGTTTCATTAAATTTTACATACGCTGACCCTTTAATTTGATTAAACCTTAATTCATTATCAGCCGAGGAAAGTTTACCACGTGAACCAGAAAGACCAAGAGCTAGAAAGTCTGTTGCACCTAAGTCAAATCCAACCCCAAAGTTTGAATAGCTAAAATCAGTGTTATCAGTGAAATAAGATGCTCTGGGGATCAATTGTATATAAGTTGGAAACTTATCAAAAGAAAATTTATCGCTTCCACCAATCCAGCCTAACCGTGTTTTAAGTATATGGGAATTAGGAGATTTAAGGAAAAGATTCTTATAAGTGATTTTTGCATTTTGAACTTGACCATTTTGCAGGTAGGCGTCTCCGAGGAGTAATTCAGTCTCAATATCGTTTGGATTTTTTTGATTTAGTCTTCTAAATTCCTTTAAAGCTAAAGACGAGTCACTATTCCATAAATAAACCTTTGCTCTTTGTTTTTCTATCTCATAATCGTCAGTTGACTTTAATAAATCATCATAGATTTTTATCGATTTATCCAAATTAGAATTTGCAATATGAACATTTGCCAGCTCAAGTTTAACTGCATTGTTATCCGGATTGTTAATTAGATACTGATTGAATGATTTTATAGCAGAATTATATTCTTTTCTGTATGAAAATAATCTTGCATCTTCTAAAATTTTATTGGATGTATCTAATTCATTTTGATCTTTTGCATTCTCAAAAGTCCTTTGCAGTAAAATAAATTTCTGAGAAGAACTATCAACAATTGAAATTTCATTCATTAATTCTTCTGCATCAGAGATACTATTATTTCTTATATAAAGATTTGCCAATCCAAACATAGCCTCTGTGTTTTTAGAATCGATAGCCAATACTTTTTGAAAAAGTGATTGGCTATAAACTAAATCTCTATCTAACCAATAATTTATTTGAGCAGCTAATAATAAATAATCCTTATTATTCGGTGCTGACTTTAGAAGTTCGCTAGCATTATCGGAGGCTTCACAAAGATTATTTTGCCACATTAAAATCTGAGCTAATTTATAACGTACTTCTTGATCATTTGGGTCTTTTGATAAGTAACTGTTGTAAAGATTTACAGCTATACTGTAATCATTATTGTAAGAATAATATTTAGCTAACTCTAATAATGCATCTTTATTAAATGGTTCTTTATTTAATCGCTCTTCATAAAATCTAATGCGATCTGCATAGTAGGATTTTCTTAAAGTAATTGCCTTAAACCATAAATCTTTAAATCTATCCTGGTCAGAAAATTTAGGAGATAAAATCTGCAGTTGTTCATAAGCTTCTTCATATCGATTTACAGTGATTAATTCCTCAATCAATTTAAATCTACTATCATCATCAGCCTTATTTTTTTTTAGAACAAGATATAATCTATCAATTTCATATTGCTTGGCGGCTGGTTGCATTCCATAATTAAATTTAGACGTTGTATCGTTAATCGAATAAATGTAACCTTTACCTTTTGCCAGATCCAATCCATCCATTGCCTCTTTAAAGTAGGGTCGTATTTCTAGAGATTTAGTGAATGCATCAACGGCAATTTTATTTTTACCAAGCCATAGCGTAAAATAACCATATCTGGACAACAATCTGTGATCGTCCGGAAATCGCTCAGTATAGTTCTTAAGAATCGGTTCACCTTTAGAAATATGATTATTCTTAGCTAATATTTCTGAGTATCTGATGATCTCATCAGGAGAGGCTTTTTCTTTTTCAAGATAGATATCATACCATATTTCAGCTTCATTCCAGTTTCCTAAATTCTTATAGCACTTTCCTATTTCAAGATAATTTTTTGCAATAATAGGATTGATTGCAATTTCTCTCTTGTGTCCTTCAATTTTATTGTAAAGGATTTTATACCAATCAGAGGTTGCTCTATTTAAATTTGATGAAATTTCATCATCTTCTGGTTTTATTTTTTTTGCTGTGCGAAAATCATAAACAGCATACTCATAATTACCTCTTTTTTCATAACAGATGCCGCGTAAATTAAATCCATCCGCCGAATTTGGATTTGCAGATACATATTTATTTAAAATGTCAATTGCCTCACCGTAACGTCCAGAACTAATTAGTTGTATAGCTTCTGTTTTAAAATTTGAAGAATAATTATTTTGAGGTAATATAGATATGCTAAAAAAAGTAAGATTCAGAATGAGCAATTGATAGAAAAATAATTTCATCTTCTATAGTCAATTCTATCTCTGATTTAATTGGGTTTTGACAGTTTTGTTATCAAATTCTCTAAAGACATCTTCAGCACTGTTCATCGAGTCATTTACTTTTAACATTAAATAAGCCACATTAGTAGATCCACTACCATTTAAAGTCTGATGAACTTTTGAAATGAAATCATCAATCAATTTATCATCAGATTTTGTGATAAGAATATAAATTTTATCATCAATTGTACATATCTTATCTTTTTTATGTGCTGCTACTTTAACAGAATAACTTAATTGATCGAATGAAATTCTAGATTGTGACTGACTTGCTGGATTAATTCTAATCGATAAAATTGTGAACATTTGGCCGGTCGTTTTATACAGTGCAATTTGATTATTAACAATCAATTTAAAATCATTTATACTGTAAATATTAGGTACTAAATATTCAGGAGTATTTAAAGCATTTGTCTTATTTGGAATCAGCTCAGTTATTTCGGGCAATATGTTTTCTTTAGTTAAGCGTTTTGTGATTTTAAAATCAGTTGTTATACCTTTATAAGGTTCTATGAAATAGTTTGCTTTGAATTTCCCTTCTGTATGCCCAATATTTGGAGTAATATCGATAATGCCTGGTTGCTGCTCTGCACTGTCTTCGGCTTTATGAAGTTGAATAATTCCAGTTGCGAAAGAATTTAAAACATTAAATATCATTTTTGAAGATTGTGCTGCAGGCTCTCTTAAAATCAATAAACTAGTTATCCCTAAATCTTCAATTGATTCAATCATCGAACCAAATGCATCTCTAAGGCTGTTTAGATTTTCATACTCAACATAAGGGGTCAATTCATCAAAAATAATTCGAGTAGGATGATACTGATTAATAACAGAAATAATATCGCTGAGATAATCACTTAAAAATTCATCTCTACTTTTAAATTCTGTAGTTTCAGTCGGTTGAGCAACACGCACAACTATAATTGTATTCTGATTAATATAGTTTTCAAGATCAATATCAATGGAAGCGGCATGAATCATCAAATCTTTAGGGCGAGAGTTTGTGAAATACAGGCAAACTTCTTTGTTTTTTGCAGCTTCTACCGCATATTGAAGACTTAAAAGAGTTTTGCCAGACTTTTTTTCACCAACTAATAAATATGTCCCGCCGTGATAAAATCCTCCCCAGGCGCTATCAACGATTGGAATACCGGAATGGAATAATTGCACGCTTTTTTTCATAGTTTAATTTTTTAACAATTTTACCAATAATTATACCGTTAGTATTGTTCGTTTATATTAAAAAAATGAATAAAAGCGATATTTTTTTGGACTAAACAGAGACAAAAAAAGTGAGTTGTATTATTATGCAACAAGCTAAATTTTTGACATTTTCAAAGGTTTTTAGAATAAATTATTTTTAAAGTACGATCTAATTACTAAAACAACCAAATACAAAAAGTGCAGTCGCATTTCCAACTATTGTTGGTTCGTTGGTTATATAATCCATTCTATCATCAAAATATTTAACTTCATCTGAATTGAATTCATTATGACTCAGATTCATTCTTTGAATTTTAAATTCTTTCAAAAGATTGGCTGGAGCGGGTCCTGCAGTTAATGCACCAGGTAGATACCCATTATTAAAAAATGCAACTTGCGAGTGTAGATTTTTAGAAAAGTCTGAACCAATATTATAAATAAAACAAATTCCCCAAGGGTTTCTACCTAAGATATAATCTATCTGAAAAATATTTAGTGAATCGAATTCTTTTGAACCTGTTAATTTCTTATAAAGAATTGTTTGCAGACTGACACCGAGAAAAGTGTTTGTTGTGCCCCAGGAATATTCTAGTCCCTCTCGCAGAAAAGATTCAGAACTTTTATTTTTTGAATGCTTAAGATTTAGATAAATATATTTTACAAAATCTTTATTATGCTGAGCAATTTTATAATGAGCTAAAGAGTTTATATCACCAACACTCCACCAATAATCCGAATCAGCATTCTTCCCATACACAAATGCATCTTTAAGATATTTTTCAGACTTAGTGCTATTATAAAGTTCGATTGATGCTAATGCTAATTTACCATTAAAATTTTTATCTGGATAATGATACGAAAATGTAGCATCGATATCTTGAATGCTATTTCTTAAAGCATAAAATTTTTCAGCTGTTTTTAGACAGTTTGAAGCAAACTCGTTATCATAGGATTTCTCGTTCCAAATTCTGAATGCCAAGGCTAAAGCAGCACTGTAAATCCCGATTGTATTTTTTCCAAGACTAACAAAAGCAGGACGATCAAATTGCAAACTATCATTTTCGGGTAATCGCCATCCAATGTTATGATCAGATTCATTCTGTACTTGTGAAACTAAAGTTTTATTATCAACATTACATCTCAATAGCCAATCAAGACCAACTTTTGCCTCTTCTAAAATATCTGGAACATCATTTTTATCTAAATCATATCCGAATTTTTTCGAGTCAAATTCATAGCTAAATAGAAGAAGATAAGTGGTGTAAGCAGTAGTTTTCAAAAACTTTACATAATCACCAGCATCGTGCCAACCGCCAGTTAAATCACGAGCAGTAGAATCATAATACCCTATAATTTTAGTTGCATCCGAAAGATGACAAGGTTGATGTAATATTGAATTTGTTGGTCCACAACGCTGTGTTTTGAAGAAAAGGCTAAGTGAATCTCTTACATGGTTAAAGATTGAATTACCAATCTGGAAAGGATATGATTCAGTATCTGATAATTTTATTCTGTACTTTCCAATGGAACTAAGACTTGAAAAATCAATTTCATAACAAAAATTAAAATTTCCATAAACTGATGGTGAATCTTTAACACTTCCTTCGAATTTAATTTTATTCGAATTATTTTCTAGAATATAGAAAGGCTTGCTTTGTAAATTAGTTTTTGAAAGTATAACTGCAGTTTTTAATTCTTCAGGTAAGAAACCAACTTGATTTGTTCTAATATAAATAGCATCAGAGCTGGAAGTATGGCAATTAACAAAAATAATTTGCGAAACAAATAAAAAAACAGAAAAGAATAATTTCACTAAACCATTTTTAATAATTGTATTCTCCTTTTAATTGCCATACTTAAAAAACATTAAGCTTTTTGTTCTTCTTTACTTATATAATGTGTTCTGAAAATATAATCCCAAATTGGTGAGCTAACACCGTAACCTTTATCTGGATCCTGGTAATGATGTTTGATATGATGATTCTTAATTGCTAGCCAAAATTTGCTATGCATATTAAAATGATGGACAGCATAATGTGTTATATCATAAAATAGATAACCTGTTAAAAATCCTGCAAAGAAAGGCAGTACAAAAATATTGCCTAACAAAAAACTAAATAAAAAATAAAATAATGTTGCTAGTGGAATGCTTACGGATGGCGGCATTACCAATCGTCTGGAATCACTTGGATAATCATGATGCACGCCGTGGAATATAAAATGTATCCTTGCACCTAATTCACTCTTTAATTCCCAGTGAAAAACAAACCTATGTAATAAATATTCGGTAATTGTCCAGATGAACAATCCAAATACTACTAGCCCTATAATTGATAATACACCAATTTTAAAATCAAAAACTGATAAGTATAACATATAAAGTATAACCGGAACAAAAATTATTAATGGAACTGAAGGATGAACTCTTGATAGTGATTCCATAAAATCACTTTTAAACATTCTTACAGTTTCATCTTTATTTGAAACAAACTTTTTTGCCATTGCTAATCCTGTTTAATTATTACATTTAAATTTACGAATTACTAACTAAAGATTAAAAATTGATTTGGCTAATTTTTATTTTATTATTTAAAAATTGAGATAGGACATTTTTTTATCATGTCAATTATATTTGATATTAAGTATTAAAGTTTTCATATTCACAAGTGATTTTCCAAAATTCCTTAACTTCTAGGAGGTTTAATGGCTCTAAACGGCGAACGTGAACAATGGGGAACAAAAATAGGTTTGATATTAGCCGTAGCCGGTAATGCTGTAGGTTTAGGAAACTTTCTCAGATTTCCAGTTCAAGCAGCTCAAAATGGTGGTGGAGCTTTTATGATTCCATATTTTATTTTCTTCCTATTACTTGGTATTCCATTAATGTGGATTGAATGGGGCATTGGACGGCACGGAGGTAAATTTAGACATGGAAGTGCTCCAGGCATGTTCGATGTTATTTGGAAAAATAGACTCGCAAAATATTTTGGATCCGTCGGATTATTTATATCTATTACAATTCTAATTTACTATACGTATATAGAATCCTGGACACTTGGTTTCAGTCTTTTTTCAATTTTAGGTTTATATTCTAATGAAACCAGAGAAACTATGACTGGTTTTCTATCAAGTTATCAGGGAGTTACAACATCACAGACATTTAGTTCAATTTGGCCAGCATATGGATTAATGCTAGTTACTTTTGCTTTAAACTTTACAGTTTTATATAAAGGCATATCTAAAGGAATCGAAAAACTAGCTAAGATAGCCATGCCATTGTTATTTCTTTTTGCTATCATTCTTGCAATTAGAATTTTTACTCTTGGCACACCGGATCCTGCATTTCCCGAAAATTCTGTTATAAATGGGTTTGCATTTATTTGGAATCCTGATTTTTCTGCTCTCGGTAATCCGAACATTTGGCTTGCGGCCGCAGGACAAATATTTTTTACTCTTTCTGTCGGAATGGGAACAATTCACGCTTATGCTAGTTATTTAAAACCAAAAGATGATATAGTGCTTTCCGGACTTGCTACAGCTTCAACAAATGAATTTGCAGAAGTAGTACTTGGAGCCTCAATAGCAATTCCTGTTGCAGTTGCATTTTTTGGTTTAGATGTTACAAAGGAAATTGCTGCAGGCGGATCATTCAATCTTGGTTTTGTTTCTATGCCAATTATTTTTGGAAGTTCTCATTTCCCATTAGGAGAATTATTTGGATTTATGTGGTTCCTATTACTTTTCTTTGCCGGAATAACATCTTCAGTTGCAATGGGACAACCCGTTGTTGCTTTCTTAGAAGATGAATTCGGAATGGATAGAAAAAAAGCTGTTACAATGCTAGCAATAGCTGTTCTTGTTGCAGTTCAATTTGTTATATTCTTTTTAAAGTATGGATTTTTAGATGAAATGGATTATTGGGCAGGAACCTTTGGTCTTGTTGTTTTTGCATTGATTGAAACGATTTTGTTTATGTGGGTTTTTGGTGCTGACAAAGCATGGAAAGAAATGAATGACGGAGGAGATATTCAAATCCCGATGTTCTTTTATTATGTGATGAAATATGTCACTCCAGTTATACTTATGATTTTGATGATCTGGTGGTTTGTTCAAAGTGCGGTACCAACATTACTTTTAGAAAATGCACCTCCGGAAAATGTTCCTTACATTTGGGGAGCGAGATTATTAATGATTTCAATCGCTGTAATACTAATGCTGCTAGTAAAAAAAGCTTGGGAAAATAATTATAATGAGGTTAAATAATGGGAATTACTACAAGCGGAATAATATTTCTTGTTTTGGCCTGGGGAATAATAATAGGTTTAACAGTATTTTCATTTTATAAAGTTTTTAAAGGTAAGAAAAAGAATTAATAAAAAAAACCCGAGTCGGATAGCTCGGGTTTTAATTGATTTGCTTTAACAACTATTCTTCATCATATTCATCAGATTTTTCATTCTCAGCCTGTAACCTATGCGCAAGATTTGATTCTGATGATGCGATTGCAAATTTACCTTCTTTAATAAATTGATATAATAAATCATTTTTAATAAGGTAACCAAATGTTGCCTGAAACTTTTCAATAGACATTCCAGCAGTAGCAGCAAGTTTTGCAAGTTCATGGGGATCATCAAAATCAGCTTGATTAAGCCTTAACATATATCTTCGTGCTATGTAAAAGCTTTCTGATGCAGGATCAACCATTCTGACTTTTGTCTTTAATGTTTTAGGATCGATAATATCCTTAAAGTACATTGGAACAAAATTTCCATTTTGAATAGAAACCATAGCTCCGCTTCCACCATCAAGGATAAACTGTGCGGCAGAAAATCCTAAATCTCTTGTATATTCCATATCAAATGGAATTGGATCAGCGCAGCGTAATTCATATCCAATATTTTTAGCAACTACGGTAGCTTTTAATCCAAACTCCTTTAGTCTTTCTTGTACTTTAGATTTTAGTATTTCACCAAAATTTATTTCTGCTATTCTAATGTTATCGTGCGCGTCTCTCTCAACTTCTACCAAAGATTCAAGATCAGCAGGATCTAAATGTTCTACTAACCCTTCAGCAATTATTGCAACACCATCCGGTTTACCATAACTTAATCTTTTAATAATAGCACCAACAAGAATATCAACAATATGTCCAAATTTAATTTGTTTATATGCAAACTCTTCAGGTATAAGTGTAAGTGTTGCACCCGTTGCTTTACCAATACC
>CALLZX010000306.1 GCA_937858935.1 uncultured Ignavibacteriales bacterium
GTTTTATTGTGTGAGATTATTAAAGTTGGTTTATTGGTTTGGGTGATCACATTTGAAATAGTAAAAGTCTTACCGCTTCCGGTCACGCCAAGCAAAGTTTGAAACTTGTCTCCTCGATTAACACCTTCAACCAATTGCTTTATTGCTTCAGGCTGATCACCTGAAGGTTTGTAACTTGATACAAGTTCAAAATTATTCATATATGATTAATCAGTTAGAACTTCGTGCGTGCAAAATCCACTTTGATTAACATGTCCTTTTAAAATAATGGTTTCTGCCTCTCCAATCCCCTGAGGTAAACTTGCAGATCCAAAAGCTTGAAGCGTTTTACCATCTTTGTCAGCAACAATGAAGGAAAAATTGCCGCTTTCGGAATTAATATTCTGATTAGGTAAAACCTTAACTCTTATTTCTTTTACAGCATTGTTGTTAGGATCAAAATCATCAAATGAACCCAAATCAACCCCACGCCCAAAATATAGAGTATATATGATAAAGACTATTAAAACTATAAGTAAAGGCAAAATCAACTTTTGTAAGTTCTTCATTTCTTTTCTTTGTTGTGATTAAATTGTGAGTAAAGTTAATAAAATTTGTTTTTACTATTCATTACAAATAGGGTTTTGAGACCTGTGAATTATAAAAAATATTGTCTTATTATTGCGGCGGTGCCAGGGTTTACCGCCGTATCAATTGGAGCTTTTGGTGCTCATGGATTGAGAGAAACCCTTACTCCACAAATGTTGGAAGTATATAAAACCGGAGTTCTTTACCAGCTTATTCATTCTGTAGTTTTACTGGCTCTTACTTTAAACACAGTTATTAAAGCAAAGTTGCCATCAATCTTTTTTCTCCTAGGAATAATCCTGTTCTCTTTCTCCCTATATATCTATTCAACTTCTGGAATTAGATTATTTGCAATGATAACTCCCATTGGTGGTTTTTGTTTTTTGATTGGGTGGTTATTGATAATTTATGAGACAATTCGTTTGAAGCCATAAATTCTTTTTACACTTAGAGACCAGAATATAAATTGCACTAAAAACTTTACTTAACAGCTCTAAGTTTAAAATAAACTTCTTCGGGTGAAAAAATTCCGGAGAAAAATCGTTCGTACATAACAGGTTCTATGTTAACAAGAAAATCCATCCACTTAAGCACAGCAAAGTGTGATGTTATAAATTTTTTTTCCAGCACTTCAAACTGAGCCCCTGTTTCATAATTGGTGCGATGATTTAATTTCCACTTTTCATAAAATTTCAGTTTGCGATTTCCAATGTACTCGTAATTATCAAAAGTACGGATAGAAAATGGAATTTTATGATCTGGATCGCCAAAATATTTTGTGTTTAAGAAAAATGGAGCGTAAACGACTATAATTCCGTTTGGTTTCAAAATCCTATAAAGCTCAGTAATTGTCTTGTTAAAGTTATCAATATGCTCGAGTACATGGGAAGCATAAATCTCATCAAAATGGTTTTCGGGAAAAGGGTATGGAAATGTATTTATATCGTGAATCTGGTTTCCACCGTAATCAACAATATCAAGATTTACATATCCACCTTTTATATCTTTTCCGCAGCCTAAGTTTAATTTTATCATATCAATTCTTTATTGTTAGTACACAAAGTTAAAACATCTTTGTAAATAATTTTGCTTTAAAATAAAAAAAGCGGCACAAAGTACCGCTTGTAAAAACATTTTTTTGGTTAGTCAACAATTTCGATCAGAGCACTTGCAACAGTTTTATCTCTGTCATCAAGTAAGAAAACTCTATAAAAACCAGGATCTTCAAACTTCATATCACTTTCGTCGTTTTTAGCGAAGAAAATATATTTCATATCTGGTTCAACTACATAATCAAACTTTTTATAAAACTCAAATTCTTTAGCTCGTGTATTGTATTTATCAAACTGAATTGAGCAATCTTCAAGATCGAGTGCGTAATCGCATTTAACCATTACAGTTAAATACCCTGTTGTAAATCTATCGCTGACTCCAACTTCACCATTGTTCCCATACTTTTCGCAGAAGTAAAGAACAGGTTCATTCTGGGCGAAGATATTTTGATTTACCCCAAGAACAAGTGCAAAGAGAACTGCAAAAAGTACGAACGATTTTTTCATGTATAGCTCCTTATGTGATTGATTTGGGTATAATCGCATAAATTATTATGCCATTAAAATATTTAGTTTTTTTAAAAAAAATAAAATGAGTCGGAAAAATTTCACCATTAAATACTCTTGTTGAGACATAATTTCAAAGAATGAAAAATATTGAGATTTTTATTAAATGCTTTTAATATGAAAAACCTTGTGTTTTTCTGATTGAGAAAATTGTATTTTTCAGAATAAAATCAAAGTATTTAGAAAAATATATTATTGTCACTCGATTAATTGGATAGTGAAAGAAACAGACAAATCCTTAAAATCTATTTGTCAATGGTGTGATCAGGCAAATTACGTTATTTGGATTCATGGACAATGTTCTGTTTGCTGATATAATAGTGATGAATGTTGCAAAGGGGAAACTTATAAACAACTAAATGAACAAAATCTTACCAAAAAAGAAATGGATTAGCTTGAAACAAAAACCACTTATTAAACACTGCTGTTTTGATCTTGATGGCACTCTAGTAGATTCTAATAAAACAATTTATAATTCAACCGCTTATGCTTTAGACAAACTTGGAATAGAGTTTAATATTAAAGAGAATCTCTTTGCGATGAAAATTGGGCAGCATTTTGTGGATATATTTAATGCGTTTAATATTAATGTACCCGACTTTGAAAAATTTATTACAATTTATAAAATCAATTACTTTGAGCAGATGGAACATTCGAAAGTTTATGATAGAGTTGAAGACACATTAGCTGCTCTTAAGGATCGAGATATTAAGGTTTCCTTGCTTACAACTAAAATTCAGGATCAGGCTGATAGAATAATAGATCATTTTAATCTTAGAAAATATTTTGATCTTGTTATGGGAAGGCGGGACGGTATTGCGCATAAACCTTCTCCCGAACCATTATTAAAAATTTGTTATGATCTAAATGTGGATGTTAATAATACTCTTATGGTTGGTGATACAGAACTTGATATTCAGTGCGGTAAAAATGCAGGTTCATACACTTGCGGAGTATTGTACGGTTACCGAACTAAAGAATTGTTAGAGATTGAAAAGCCTGATTTTATAGTTGAGGCGATTCAAGATATTTTGGAAGAAATCTAAAATTTTATGAAAGCTGAAGTTGTGTATTAACAAAAAAGGCTGCTTATTAAGAGCAGCCTTTTTACTTTAAATATGTCGGTTATCCATCTATGCTACAGTAATAGCCTTTTCAGCATAAACATCTTGAATAAGGTTTAATAATTGTACGCCTTCATTCATTGGGCGTTGGAAAGCCTTACGACCTGAGATGAGTCCCATACCGCCTGCACGTTTATTAATAACAGCTGTTTTAGCTGCTTCAGCAAAATCATTTTCACCAGAAGCACCGCCGCTATTTATCAATCCAGCACGACCCATATAATTATTAATTACCTGGTAACGTGTAAGATCAATTGGATGATCGGTGGTTAGATCTGTATAAACTTTTTTATGAGTTTTGCCAAATCCCTTAATTGAGTTATAACCGCCGTTATTTTCAGGAAGTTTTTGTTTGATAATATCTGCTTGAATTGTAACACCAAGATGGTTTGCCTGTCCTGTAAGATCAGCAGAAACGTGATAGTCTTTATCTGATTTGAAAGCATTGTTTCTTGTATAGCACCATAAAATTGTAGCCAAACCAAGTTCATGTGCATACTGGAAAGCTTCACTAACTTCGATTATCTGATTACTGCTCTCTTCCGATCCAAAATAAATTGTAGCACCAACTGCTGCTGCACCCATATCGTGTGCTTGTTCAACGCTAGCAAACATAATCTGATCAAATTTGTTTGGATAAGTTAAAAGTTCATTATGGTTGATTTTCAATATATAAGGAATTTTATGTGCATATTTCCTAGCCGTCATTCCAAGTACTCCAAGCGTAGAGGCAACTGCGTTACATCCGCCTTCAATTGCCAACTTTACAATATTTTCAGGATCAAAATAAACAGGGTTTGGTGCAAAAGAAGCACCTGCACTGTGTTCAATTCCCTGATCAACAGGAAGGATAGAGACATAGCCTGTTCCAGCTAATCTACCTGTTTGGAAAATCCATTCAAGATTCTTTAATACATTAATATTTCTATCGGTTTGAGCAAAGATTCTGTCTACAAAATCAGGCCCAGGTAAATGTAATTGTTCTTTTGGAAATTTAGCTTTGTAGGATAACAGGGAATCAGCTTCGCTACCTAACAATTCTTTTATTTTACTTAACATTATAGCTCCGTTTATTAAATGATTTATATTATTTGTTCATATTTGCTATGCTAAAATAACATAAGCGGGAAAGTAATTCAATTTAAATTTAGTTTAAGAAATAAATTATCGGTTTAAAAAAGAGAAACCCGGTTAGTCCGGGCTTAAATATGGGAAATGATGAATTATTCTTAGTTCATCAACTGATTATCTAATCCAGCAATTTTGATTTCTTCAACCTTAATCTTAGCTACTCCTTTTCTAACCATTCCAAGTTCTAAAGCTGCTGCTTTTGAAAGATCGAGATCTCTACCGTGTATATAAGGACCTCTGTCGTTGATTCTAACAACTACGGATTTACTGTTTTTTAGATTAGTAATCTTTAATAAAGTGCCAAATTTCAGTGATTTGTGAGCTGCAGTAAAGGAATTTTGATCATAAACTTCTCCGTTTGCAGTTTTTTGTCCATGAAATCCAGGACCATACCAGGAAGCTTTCATACTTCCTTTATCGACAAACTCAACCAGAGAACGATCAGCGGTTATTGATTCTTCCTCAACCGAAACCACATCTTCAGTTACAACTGGTTCAGTAATCTTATCCTCATTTACAACTAAGGTAAAACCAACCAGCGCAACTAAAACAAGAATGAATAATATCTTTGCTAAAGACCTCAATAGAACCTCTAATTAATTTAACATATCGGATTGCTGATACAAATTTAACCCGGGGCATTAGACCATCCAATACTTAATTTGGTTCTGAGGTACACTATCCATTAATCCCACTTATTCGACTATAGGGGTATTAAAGTCGAAAATCTTTATAACATGATAATTCACATCAAATAATTTCTTAAATAAATCTTTAGCTGAACATTTAAGACATTGGCACTTTTATTATTTAAGTTTGTATAAGACTCTAAATTCTGGAGAAAAATATGAAATCGATTCAAAAAAGAGGAATAATTTTCCTAACTGCAGTTTTCATTACAACTTTTTTCATTGGTGGATCGACCCGACTACCACTGATTGATGAGAACGATAACTTCTATCTTTCAAACTACACGACATTTGCGCCGGGAGATATTGCTAAACTTAATCTCTACTCCTATTCCCAGAGCTCTAAAAAATTTAGCTTCAAGCTTTTGAAGATAGACGACCCGGTTAGATTTTTTTCCCTTTTGGATCAGAACAACAGCCGATACGCTTTTGATATTTGGGGAAAAGACAAAACACTTTTATTAAAATACACAAGCTTGGTTAAGGAATGGGATTATAAGCCTTCTGTTAAAAATAATAATTACTCCGGCGAGATTAGCATTGGCAAAATTGATGAACCTGGGATTTATATAGTTCAAGCGATCCGTTATGATAAAGTTGGTTACTGTGCGATTGTGGTTACAGATTATGCAATGGTTTATAAGAACAATCAGAAAGAGATTTTAGCATTTATTGCTGATGCAAAAACCGGAAAGTTTTCTACCAAGGCCAGATTCGATTTCTACCAGGATGGAAAGCAAATAGGAAGCAAGGTTACTGACAAAGATGGACTGATGTTTGCCAAACTGTCTGAATTTGAAGGAATTAAGAACTCTAACATTCTGCTTTTTGGATATTCCGGAAATGAAATCATTTTAAGTGACCCATACTTTTACTTTAACCAAAGCCAAAGCGAATATCTAACAGCATACGTTTATACTCAACAACCTGTTTACAGACCGGGACAAGAAGTAAACTATAAAGCAATTTTCAGAAGCAAAAAGGGAAATGAAATCCTAAATGCTCCAGATTTAAAATTTTCAGTTTCGGTTAAATCACCTAAAAACAAAGAAGTCTATGCTGGAGAAGCAACAACTAATGAATTTGGTTCTCTTTCAGGAAGTTTTTTCTTGGATGGAGAAGCTGATTTGGGATATTACTCGATCCTATTTACAAAAGATGGGATGAGTTACCACGGTTCTTTTACAGTTGAAGAATATAAGAAACCTGAGTACAAAGTAAATGTAATAACCGATAGAAATCAGTATGCAAATGGAGATAAGATTGCTGCCACAGTTTCTGCGGATTACTATTTTGGTTCGCCGGTTACAGAAGCTTCGGTTCAAATAAGTATTTACAGACAAAACTACTGGCGCCCGTGGTGGTATTGGAGTGAATGGTCCTGGTTCTATAAAGGATTTAGAAATGATCGTTACTTTGGCGGACAGCAGGAAATGATACACCAGGAATCAGGCGTGCTAAATGAAAATGGAAAATTAGAGTTTAGTTATAAAGTTGAATCGGACAAGAGTTACGATTATCAATACATAATTTCTGCGCAGGTAACTGATGCATCACGAAGAGCAATCACTGGATCAACGCAGACTTTTGTAACACGAGGTTCTTTTACAATTTCAACTTCTCCTGATAAATGGTTTTTTCAGCAAGGTAAAAATGTAAAGCTAAAAGTAAACGCTTCAGATTTTTCTGATAAACCTATTGAAACAGATTTTAGAGTTATCATCAATTATCCTGATGATCCTAAAAGCATGCGAATGAAATCTGAAA
>CALLZX010000307.1 GCA_937858935.1 uncultured Ignavibacteriales bacterium
GTACCGCGCAGAAGCAAGAACCGCTACAAAGAAAGCGCTTAAAAAAGGAGTTGAGATTGTTGAGACAGAAAGATTTGATGAGTACTACGAAATCCTGAGAAAGAATTTAAAGTTACGGCACGGCGTTAATCCTGCCCACACCCTGGATGAATTAAAAAAAGTAAAAAGTTTATTCCCCTCCAAAGTAAGATTGTGGGGCGCATTCTTAAATAATGAGATGCTCGCGGGAGTTTGTAATTTTTCAGTAAACAAAAATGTGGTGCTTGCGTTTTACATCAGTCACGATGAAGCATTCCAGGAATATCGTCCTGTTAATTTATTGTTTTATGAGATTATGAAAAGATACCAGGCTGAAGGATTTAAGTTTTTAGATTTTGGAATCTTTACAGTTATAATGGAACCGAATTGGGGACTCGGAAGATTTAAAGAAAACTTTGGTGCTCGTGGCATTTTTAGAGATACTTTTTATAAAGATCTTTAATTAAAATTTATGCTAAAGATTCTTCACATCGCACCTCTTAATTTTGCGGGTGTGCCTTATGATTTCTACAAGATGCACAACGCTTGCGGAGATAAATCGCGCATTGTTACTCTTCATCAAAATGAGCGAGTATTTCCTGAAGATATTTGTTTAAACTTACCATTACCAAACCAGACACTTGCAAAAATTCTTCGCAGAACAAAAATTCGATCTCTTGAAGAAAAGAAAAGAGATACAGCACATTATTTTGAATTCAGAAATCTATTTGAAAAAAGCTATTACAGAGTTTATGATTTTTTAATCCAGCCTAAAATTGAAAAAGCAATTTCGGATTTTTCATTAAATGATTTTGATATTATTCATTACGATGGAGGATTAGATTTTTATCGTGATTCCAGACAAGCATTAAAGTGGAAGAAGCAAGGAAAGAAAATTGTCTGCTGTTACTACGGAAGTGATTTAAGAATCCGGGGATTGATAAAAGGACTTGATGCTATTTCTGATCTTAATCTTACAAGTGAATATGATCATCTTGGACTAAAAAAGGATTTGAAATATTTATTCTATCCTTATGATGTTTCGGAACTGCCGGCGAAAAAAGAAAGAACTGTTGAATCAATTAAAATTGTTCATTCTCCAACAAACAGAAAGTACAAAGGAACAGAATTAATAATTTCTGTTATCGATAAGATCAAAAGAGAACGAAACATAGAATTTATATTGATGGAAAATGTTGAACGACAAAAACTTCTTGAAATAAAAAGTGAATGCGATATTTCTATTGATCAGGTTGGCGGCACTATGGGCGGAACGGGTTACGGTAAAGCAGGACTTGAAACTCTCGCAATGTCCATTCCAACAATAACCAATATGACAAAGGATTATGCTGAGTGGCTTCCCGAAAATCCGTTTGTTGTTGCAAATAATTTTGATGAGCTTTATAAATCATTAATTGAACTGATTGACAATGAAAGTTATAGAATTGAGAACGGTAAAAAGGGAATTGAGTGGGTTAAGAAATATCACAGTTTTGAAAGTGTTAATGAAAATCTGATGAGACTGTATCGGGAAAAAGGTATAATATTACAATAAGATTTTGTTAACCATTCCTATTAACTTCTTAGATTCATTCTCCCAATTCTTATTTTCTTCAACCAACTTTCTAGCATTTATAGAATGCTCTTCAACCAGTTTAGGATTACTCAAATATGATTCAATTGCATTTATGATTTCAGATTCGCTATCAGGATTAACCAGGAAACCATATTTCTCATAATCAATTTCATCTCGTATTGGTTTTATATCAGAATAAATAAAAGGTTTTCCGCAAGCCATATACTCAAATATTTTGATAGGAAGCGAATTACTGTATATAAAATTTCTTTCACGTAAATCAAAACAAATGTCCATCTTTTCAATCACAGTGCTCATTTTATCATAGTCAGTCCAATCAACGAATACTACTTCCACATTGTGTATAGAAGATAACTTTTGTTTGAATTCAACTTCTTCACTCTGATAAGTAAATCTTCCAAACAATAAAAGTTCAAATTTCTTCTGTGGAAATTTATCTGCAATTGAAATGGATACTTGCAAAAGTTTATTGATCCCACGTTCAAATGTAATTACACCAGCATATCCCAGAATTATTTCTTCTTTTGATAAATCCGGTTTTTTGTAATTGAAATATTTAAGAATTGGATAATAGCCGATTACAATTTTTGGTTTTGATGCTGCAAGAAGATTGTATCGTTTCTTTTTAAATACTTCACCAATAATCAAGTGATCAACTTTTTGTAATACATATAAGAAGGGTATAAGTAATTGAAAATATTTAATCCAGCGTTTCAGGCCATGGAATTTATAAGCAACATTTTCCGGAAACCATTCAGTTACATCAAGTATGATTTTAGCATTGCTACTCTTTCCCTTAAATTTTAATGCAGCAAATACTGGAAGCATTTCTGAGCAGATAATAATATCAGGATTAAAGTCAGTTATTAAATCATAAAATGAATCTATTTTTTTCTTTTTATTATAAGAATAACCATCAAAACCTAAAATGCTAATGTCATTGATGACCTTATTTATTTGTTCTGTAGAGCAAATAATGGAAACGGAAAAACCATTCTCATTTAATGATTGCCCAAATTTCCAGAATATTCTTTCATCAAAAGGCGGATGACCGGATGTAACCAGGCAGATTCGTTTCTTATTCAAATACTTTTACTCTTTATTTTATTAAATTTGAATCAACAATAGAATAAATCAAAAATTATGCACACACAAAATAAAATATCTGTGGTCATTATTACAGGAAATGAAGAAAATAATATTAAAGATTGTCTGAAAAGTGTTAAATGGGCAGATGAAATAATCGTAGTTGATTCTGAAAGCTTAGATGAAACTGCTAAAATTGCAAAAGAGTTTACAGATAAGGTTGTCATTCATAAATGGAATGGGTATTCTGCACAGAAAACCTACGCAATATCACTAGCAAAGAATGATTGGATACTTAGTATTGATGCGGATGAGAGGGTTTCAGATGAACTTGCAAAGGAAATTCTTGAAATAGATTTAACAAAGTATAATGGATATTTTATTAAAAGAGATAATTTCTTTTTGGGAAAACTTATTCGTGGCTGCGGTTGGGGAAATGATTTGCAGTTGAGATTATTTAAAAAATCTGAAACCAAATTATCTGATAGAATGGTTCACGAAAAGTTTATTGTAAAAGGAAGTATATCAGAACTCAGGAACAGTTTTTCACATTATTCATATCAAAATCTTAACGATGCATTTATTAAGATTAACAACTATTCAACTCTTGAAGCCAATGAAAAGGCAGATAAAAAAACAGTTAATCTTTTTACTTTATTAATAAGTCCTCCGATTTTTTTCTTGCACCACTTTATTATCCGAAAAGGATTCATCGATGGTATTTATGGAGCAATAATTTCTTATATGCATATGATTACAAAGCTCCAGGTTCAATTAAAAATTATTGAAATAAAAAAGAATAAAAAATCTTAGCAATATGAAACAATTGAGATTTCTTATTGCCAGGATTGATAGAATTGGAGATGTAGTTCTTTCCACACCATTACCGCGTGAAATCAAAAAAAAATATCCAGATAGTTATGTTGCTGTCTTAGTTATGAACTACACAAAGGATATTTATTTAAATAATCCTAATGTTGATGAGATTATCACTTATGATAATCATGATAAGACCGAAAAAAGTTTTTGGGAATTAGTTAGTGAAATTAAGCTGTATAAATTTTCGCATGCATTTATGCTTCTTTCAAATGAAAAATTAAATTATGTACTTTTTGCAGCCGGAATAAAGTATAGAGTTGGTGTCGGTCATAAGCTTTATCAGTTTTTAACTTTTTCAAAATACGTTGATCGCAAAAAGTATATTCCTTTGCGTCATGAAGCTGATTATTGTTTGGATATGGTTAGAAAAATCGGTGTAAATGTAAATGAGATTCATCCTGAAATATTTTTAAGTGAGGATGAAAAAATTACGGCAGGAGAGATAAGAAAATCACTTAAGGGAAATAATGAATTACTAATTGGAATTCATATAACCAGCGGAAATTCTTCGCCAAATCTTTCATTGAAAAGTTATCTGGAATTGATAAAAATACTTTCTAGTGACAAAAAATTAAAAGTTCTAATAACTGATTTTAATCCGCCTGATGAATTACAAAACCTTTCTAATGTAGAGTATATCTTCAAAGGGGAAACACTAAGAATGGATATCGTTAGATTTGCTTCACTTGATTTATTAATTTCTAATAGCACAGGCCCAATGCATATTTGTGCTGCGCTTAAAGTTCCAACTTTATCTGTTTTTTGTCCACTAACGGCCTGTTCTGTAAAACTTTGGGGACCGCTTGGGAATAAATCTGAAATCCTTTTACCTAAACAAAATTATTGCGATAACCATTGTCCGATTGATCCCAAAAAATGTGATTACTCAAAAGAAGGAGGAATCACCGCTCAAGATGTTGCTGAAAGAGTTTACACAGCCATCAAAAGTTGGAATAATTGGAAATAGTTAAGTTAATTTTAGTAAATACGATCAGTTAATTGTCTTTCACGACTTCACATTTTTTTAGTAAATTCACACGAAAATTATTAACAATTCTAAGAAATTAAAGAGCATATTAATGAAAGAATATCTTGATCTGGTTAAACTAGTTATAAATGAGGGGACACATAAAAAATCCAGAACAGGCATAGATACAATATCTTATTTTGGTACTTTTTATAAAGTTGATCTGCAAAAAGGATTTCCTCTTTTAACCACAAAAAAAGTTGAATGGAAATCTCTTCTGAAAGAAGTTCTATGGTATTTATCCGGGGAAAATCATATCAGAAATTTAAGACAACACACAAAAATTTGGGATGCCTGGGCTGATGCTGATGGAAGATTACAGACTGCTTATGGTAGATTTTGGAGAAGATTTCCGGTTCCGGCAGCCAGTGCATATTTAGAAGGAGAAGTTTTTGTAAATGAAAATAATCCTTTTGTAAGAAAAGAAGAAAACGGTTCACTTACATTCGATCAAGTTGGTTGGGTGATAAATGAAATAAAACATAACCCCAATTCCCGCAGATTAGTAATTTCAGCCTGGCATCCAGCAAATGCAGTAATAAGCAAATTACCTCCGTGTCATTACACTTTTACATTTAATGTTAATGATGGAAAACTTAATTGTCATTTAACTCAGCGTTCTGGTGATATTGCTCTTGGAATTCCATTTAATCTTGCAGCTTACTCTATGCTTACACAAATAATAGCACAGGAAACAAATCTGGAGTTAGGCCAATTTGCACATACTATTATTGATGCTCATATATATCACGCTGAAAAGGGAAGCGAGATGGAAAAATTTGATCATCTTGAAGGTTTGAAATTACAAATGCTGCGTGAACCTTTAACTTTACCAAAACTAAAAATTACCAAAAAGCCAATTGATGAATTAGTGTTTGAAGATTTTGAATTGATCGATTACAAATATCACGATAAAATAAAATTTGAGGTTGCAGTTTGATTATTAGTCTGATTGTTGCGATTGCTCAAAATGGAGTGATAGGAAAATCAAACGGAGAAATGTCCTGGCACGTTAAAGAAGAGTTCCAGCATTTTAAGAATACTACTTTGGGCTTTCCAATAATTATGGGAAGAAAAACTTTTGAAACTCTTGGTAAACCACTTAAAGGCAGATTAAATATTGTTGTAAGCAAAAATCTATCTTATACAACTTTGTTTGAAGATGTTGTTGTTGAATCATCTTTAGATAAAGCAATAGAACATTGTAAAAATATTAATTCCGAGAGAATCTTTATTATTGGCGGAGGAGAGATTTACAGGCAAGCAATTGCATTTGTTGATGAAATGATCATTACTTTTATGAAGTTTGAAGCTGAAGGTGAAGTAAAATTTCCCAAAATAAATGATAGTGAATGGAAGAGAGATAAAATTAAAGATCACGAATTGTTTGAAATATTTAGATACATAAGAAAGAGTTAATGGCATCCCGAATAAAAATATTACCTGATAATCTTGCAAGTAAAATTGCTGCAGGTGAAGTTGTACAAAGACCCGAATCAGTGGTAAAAGAGCTTTTAGAAAATGCTGTGGATGCAAATGCGACATCAATAGAATTGATTGTTAAACAAGCCGGTAAATCACTAATTCAGGTTTGTGATAATGGAACGGGAATGACCGAAGAAGAAGCAGTTCTATGCATTCACAAGCATGCAACTAGCAAAATTTCATCAATGGAAGATCTGGAATCTATTGCAACACTTGGTTTTCGTGGAGAAGCTTTAAGTTCCATTGCTTCGGTTTGTCAGCTTGAAATCAGGACTGAAATAAGAGATGCTGAGATTGGAACTCTGTTAAAAGTTGAAAGTGAAAATGAAATCATTACTGAAAAAATATCGGCACCTAAAGGTACTTGTATTGCTGTAAAAAATATTTTTTATAATATACCGGCAAGACGAAAATTCTTAAAGACCGATAGTACTGAGTTAAAACACATTATTGATACATTTAACAGAATGGCTTTAGCTTATCCTGAAATTTCGTTTAGGTTTTACAATTCCGAGAATCTTGTTTTTGATTATAAAGCGGGTAATCTTGAAGAAAGAATCCAGCAGGTTTTTGCTGATAATATGATGGAAGCATTAATTCCTGTTAAGCAGGAAACCGATTATCTTTCATTAAACGGTTATATCGGCAAGCCTTCTATTTTTAAGAAAAGTAGGGGTGAGCAATACTTATTTCTTAATAAGCGATTTGTGATTAATAAGAATATAAATCACGCTGTATTTACCGCGTTTGAAAATATCCTGGAAAAAGGTGATTATCCTTTTTTCATACTATTTGTAACATTAGATCCAAAAAAAGTTGATGTTAATATTCATCCTTCAAAGCTTGAAGTAAAGTTTGATGATGAAAAAGATATTTACAATTTTGTTTTATCTGTTGTTCGCAAAAGCATTGGAAGCCATGATTTAGTTCCAACAATGTCTTTTGAAAATGTGACTTCACAAGGAGAAAGGCTTTCCTTCAATGCTTTTAATGCTGTAAAACAAAATGATTTTTCTGATCGACCGGTTTTCAATGAAAGAGAGAAACGGGGAAGAACAACAGTTACTGATGAAGATATTGATTTAGTTTTCAGTTCATTAACAAAAAATATTTTACCTGGTTCAAGTTCAGGATATGAACAAACCGAAAATAAATTTGAGAAACAGGTTGAACATTCAGCATCAACAGAAATTGAAACAACTTTTTTAATACAACTACATAACAAATATATATTATCTCAGATTAAAAGCGGACTAATGATAATTGATCAGCATGTTGCTCATGAGAGAATATTGTATGAGAAAGTGTTATCAAGACTTGAAGCTAATATGCCGTTTACGCAGCAATTACTTTTTCCGATAAAAATTCAGTTTGATGTTGCGGGTTATGAGATATTAAAAGAGCTTAATTTGATGATAACTAAACTTGGGTTTAAATTAAAATATCTCCCAAAAAGTTATGTGATGATTGAAGGCGTTCCTGATGACATTAAAAAAGGTTCTGAGGAAAAAATTTTACGCGAGTTTATTTCAGAGTATGTTAATAATCAAACTGAAAAACAATTGGAAGAAAAAGATAATGTTGCAAAATCATATTCTTGCAAAGCGGCTATAAAGGCTGGTGATAAGCTCTCGGAAAAAGAAATGCGATTGTTAATTGATCAATTATTTGCAACTTCAATGCCTTATGTTTGTCCACACGGAAGACCAATAGTTATAAAAATATCTTTAGAGGAGTTTGATAGAAGATTTGGAAGAACTTAGTTTATTTTTAAGTATAAAAATTAGTTAACCAACAAAAAGGAAGCCTATGTCTGATTTAGAATATCTAAAGCAAAGAAAAAGCTATGATGAAAAAGCTAAATCTGCGAAATCGAATGGGATGAAATTCACTACTGTAAGCGGACAGGATATTGATGTTTTTTATGGCCCCGACGATATTGAAAATATAAACTACTTAAGTGAAATTGGTTTTCCAGGTGAGTATCCTTATACGCGTGGTATTCATCCAAATGGTTATCGGGGTAAAATATGGACAATGAGGCAATTTGCCGGGTTTGGTTCTCCCGAAGACACTAATGAAAGATTTCACTATTTATTAAATCATGGACAAACCGGATTATCGGTTGCATTTGATTTGCCAACATTAATGGGCTGGGATGCAGAT
>CALLZX010000308.1 GCA_937858935.1 uncultured Ignavibacteriales bacterium
GCTTATTTATCAGAAAAAAAATCATTAAAAATAAAAATCCAGGCTGAGACAACAGAAAAAGAAATTTGGTATAGACTTTTTGCTTATAAGGACGCTCTTCAATACTTAATTCGAAATGAACAAAAAGATTTCTACTCTAGCATTGATTTCATTCATATGGGTGATGCTGAATTAAATCTCTGTACTTCAAGTAAATATTCTAATTCTAAAATCCAACTTTTCAATTCAGATATTCTAATTGCAGAAGGCAGATTAAAATCTGATGGACTTATTTCTAAATCAAATATTTTTATTCCAAGATATCTGCAGCCTAATAATGATTCAGTTACGATTATAAAAATTGATGAAGCTTTAATCGATACAATTTATTGGAATGAAATTAATAAGCAGCGTTTGTTTGCTTTTATGAATGAGGAATTAGTTTGTAATAGTTATGTTTTTCCTGTTGGAGATTTTCCCCAGTTCCATTGGAAAAATGAAATACTTGTTGAAAATGAATTAGGGAAATTCCCATTAAATGTAATATACTATGATAAAGATTTTCATAAAGTAAGTACTGCTGAAAAACCCGGTCGTTATGGAGCTGTAATTGAAGGTGTAATTTCAAACGGATTTATCATAAAAAGGTATGTGACATTATTTTGTTCTGATGTTGAGTTTGATGATTACAGCAATAATGTGCCTGTTACAATTAACAAGATAACTGAATATGGAATTTCTGATGAAGCGTGGAAAAATTATTTGAACAATTTAGAAAGATATTCGTTCGGCAGTTTAAAATATTTTCCCAAAAATAATCCTGATGCTGCAATATTTTTAGCAGGGTTAGATGACATTGACAATTATCAAAATAAGTCTGATTCACCACGAATTAGAGATAGGCAATGGTGGATTACTCTTAAAGCAAAGCTTGATGGAAAAAATGATATAACTAATCCTTTATTAATTCCAAAAAAAATTGATAAACGAAATTTCCCTTTCATTAAAGATTCAATTCAATTGGAATCATCTTACAGTGAAGTACAATTAAATAAAATAAAAAATCTTTGTGCTGATTGGGCGAAAATTGGAGAGACACCGAATGTAACTTTAATAGTTCACAAAGGTAAAATTATTTTTTATGAAGCATTTGGATTAGATAAAAACGGAAAACAGATAATCAAAGATTCCAGAATTTGGATGGCATCAATTACAAAACTGCTAACCGGTGTTTTAATGATGCAGTTTGTTGAACAAGGTTTGGTTGATCTTGATGATCCGGTTAGTAAATATTTTAATGAATTCGATGACAATAATAAACTAACAATCCGGAATTTATTTAATCATACAAGTGGATTAGATTTTGCTGGTGAATGGGCATCTGATTGGAATGTTTCACTTGAAAATCAAGTTGCTCAAATTCTCCCTCTCGCTGAAGTTGGAAAACATTTTTCATATCATAGAGTCGGTTACGCATTAGCAGGAAAAATAATTGAAAAAATTACTGGCAAAGCTGTCCCATATTTATT
>CALLZX010000309.1 GCA_937858935.1 uncultured Ignavibacteriales bacterium
CATTATTCGGTTAATTTTGAAGGTAAATTAACAAAGGTACTTGTGGCAGATACAGATCAAAATAAACCCGTTCAGCAAAATCAAACAGAAAAAAGCGGTACAGGACAAACACAAAATAAATTCCACAAAGGTGGAAGACGATATTACCCCAAAAAACGATATTACAAACCACAAGGCGCTCCTGGTGAACAACAAACTCCGCCAACCAAAGTTAGCTTTCAAAAAATCTCTTTAGTAATTCCGCTTCTTAATGAAGAAGAATCAATTCTTCCACTAATCAATGAAATCAGAAAAGCTATTAAACCGCTTAACAAACCTTACGAAGTAATTTTTGTTGATGATGGAAGTACCGATGGTTCATTAAAGATTATTAAAGATGCTGCAAAAATAGATAATCGATTAAAGTTTATTAGTTTTAGAAAAAATTATGGTAAGTCCGCAGCGTTGCAAGTTGGATTTAAAGCTGCAACCGGCGATGCAATCATTACAATGGATGCAGATTTACAGGATGATCCTCACGAAATTCCAAATCTTCTAAAAAAACTTGATGAAGGATTTGATCTTTGTTCAGGCTGGAAGAAAGAAAGATTTGATCCGTTTATCAAAAAATATTCATCACGGTTTTTCAATTTTGTTACAAGAATGATAAGCGGAATTAAGATTCACGATTTTAACTGCGGATTGAAAGCTTACAGAAGAGAAGTTGTACAAAACTTAAATGTTTATGGTGAATTGCATCGTTACGTTCCTGTGTTAGCAAAGTGGCAGGGATTTACAGTAACAGAAATCCCGGTTAAGCATCACAAACGAAGATACGGCAAAACAAAATTTGGTATTTCAAGATTCTTCAAGGGTTTTATTGATCTAATCACTGTTACTTTTGTTGGCAGATATGTAAAACGTCCAATGCACTTTTTCGGATTTCTTGGAGCCCTATCATTCTTTGTTGGTCTTATTGTTAATGGATATCTTACAGTTGAATGGTTAGCCGGCAGACCTCTAAGTAACAGACCGATGTTATTTTTAGGTATGTTGTTGATTATCGTTGGCGTGCAGTTTTTCTCAGTTGGTTTGCTTGGTGAAATGATGGTTCATCAGAACCAAAGTGAAAGAGAGTATGTTGTTAAAG
>CALLZX010000310.1 GCA_937858935.1 uncultured Ignavibacteriales bacterium
TATGGGAATTATTTTTAAAGTAGATATTTGATTTATCATTCTAAACTCATCAGCTAGTGCTTCAATAAGTTTAATTGCCGAAGCTGAATCTTTCCTGAGCCACGCAATTATCGATGTAAGAGTATTTAATACAAAGTGTGGATTAATATTCCTCTTTAACAATTCGTTTTCTAAACGTGCAGATTTGAGATGCGCTTCTCTTTCAGCTTTTTCATTTCTGGCAAACTGCCTTGCTATAGAAAAGCTGGTACAAATAACCATAGTTGTTGCTAGTCCAGCAAAAGCAAAATTGAAATAATATGCTGTCCAGGCTGCTAAAATTCCTATAAAAATAATTACGCTTTCTTCCCGTCGTTTGTATAACGCCCACATTGTGATTATGCTACTTAGAAAAAGTACGGTTAAAGTCATTATATTAAAGAGGTTTCCGATGTTGGCAAAGAACATGAATATGAAAAGATTTGTTGCTATAATAACCCAAATAATTTTTTTAGGAAAAGAAAACAGATAAATGAAAAAGATCGGGAATAGAATTGTAAATAAAAGCGTAATAAAATTATATGCATAATATTGAAAATACACAAAGGTGGTGCGGGTATCTAAGAATATTGGAACCAGCATTGTTACCGAATCCAATATTACAATTAAACAAATGAGGCTAAATATTAAGTGCTCAATTTTTCTTTTCCTTGCTATGTAAAGAAAAAGATTAAAAAGAAATGGGATAAACAAAATGCCTGTTACAAAAAATGCCTGATAATATAATTGAGTTATTTTTTTTAACAAAGAATCATACTTGCCAATAACTAGATCGCCATAGTACCATTTCCATGATGAGTAATTATTATGATTTGATATTCGAAAAACGAGAGTATGCTCACCGTACGTAACAAAATTAGGAGATAAGGCGAAATTAAAATTATATGCGCCTGCCTTTTCATCTAATTTATTAATCCCGATTGTTCCATTTTGTGCGATCTTAATTCCATCCCAATAGATTTCATAAGCAGTTACAAGATTTAATGGAAAGAGACCTAAAATTTCTTTGCTGCTTACCGAATCCTGAATAACAACTTTGGTTCTTATAATCCAATTGTTTTCTGTATATCTATCATCATCTAATGTAGGTTCAAATAATTGCCATAGTGAATCAGGAATATTTATATTCAAATCTTTAGGATGACTATCTTTTGAAATTTCCCAATAATTTAAGTGAATTGCTCTACTCGTTGGAGTTAAAAGATTGGGAGGTAATTTAGTGGCACCAATTTCAATTGTGATGAGATAAAACATCAATAACGTGAACTGAAATATCGAATAATGTTTCATCAACATCAAAATCTTTGAGTTATAAAAAAGAAATTATTTTTTAATATGTAAAATTAGATAAATTTTTTACTCGAAAACAAAGGGATTTACATATCTATATGATCAGACTTGCTTAATATAAAAATCTGGAGTTCAAATAGTCATTATTGAATTCATATATAATCCTCCCAAACCAGCTTTTTGTTATTTGAATATCTCTGCACTTAGGTGCCATGATTTTTTTACTTGAAGCCGTAATAAATTGCAACAAATAAATTTGTAATTCAATTATTCAAATAGAAATTCAATCTAACAAGAGAGTGGCAGTTAAAGAAAATGATTGTGTTGAAGTAAATTCAGGGAAGGCAACTCACCTATTCTAATTACTCAACATATAATTAAGGATTCTCTATATATTAAAAGTGGTACCAAAGTGGAACCCACCTCCATTTTTATTGTGATTTTAGTCTTTATTCGCAGTTTTTTAATAATCGAACACAGTCCCTGACTCTCCGCGACAATAAGCGAAGATTGATTAACTCAGTCTTCGCTTTTTTGTTAAACTCAACCGTTTATTTTATAGTCTGTTCATTATGATGATTAAAAAATTGAAGTTTATCATTTTCAATTTTCAATTTTCTTTTTGATCCGTGAGTGGGAATTTCTCTACAGGTAATTCTCGAAATGAATTGCACATCATCAATGGTAAAATACAAATAAGATTCACTACCCATTGGTTCTACTAAATCTAATTGTACTTCAATCGTATTGTAGTTAACTTCATTCAAAGTATCATTCGTATCAAGAATATTTTCTGGTCTAATTCCTAACCAAATATTTTGATTAATAAATGTTTTTAACTTTCCAGCTAAGTTATCACTAAGAATAAGTTTTAATCCGCTCTTACTTGATGTAAATTTTAGACCATTTTCTTCAATTACTTTTCCTTCAATAAAATTCATTGCCGGACTGCCGATAAATCCAGCTACAAATTTGTTTACAGGATTGTTGTACAAATTCATCGGTGTATCTACCTGGTTGATTATTCCATCTTTCATCACAACTATTCTATCACCCATCGTCATCGCTTCTGTTTGATCGTGAGTTACATATATCATCGTTGCGCCAAGTTGTTTATGAAGTTTCGATATTTCTGTTCGCATCTGTACTCTTAGTTTCGCATCAAGATTGCTTAATGGTTCATCAAACAAAAAAACTTTTGGCTTTCGTACTATCGCTCTTCCTACTGCAACTCTTTGCCTTTGTCCTCCGGACAAAGCTTTTGGCTTTCTGTCCAGATAATTTTCAAGACTTAGAATTCTTGCTGCTTCTTTTACTCTTTGATCTATTTCTTTCTTATCAACTTTTTTAAGTTTCAGTCCAAAAGCCATATTTTCATAAACACTCATATGTGGATACAAAGCATAATTCTGGAATACCATTGCAATATCACGATCTTTTGGCGGAAGGGAGTTAACAACTTTTCCATCAATCAATATTTCGCCTGAAGATATTTCTTCAAGTCCAGCGATCATTCTAAGGGTTGTAGTTTTACCGCAACCAGAAGGACCAACAAGTACGACAAATTCTTTGTCATTAACTGTAAAGTTTGCATCAGTTACAACTTTGTTACCGCCATCATAAATCTTACATACATTTTTTAATATTACTTCTGACATTAAATTTTTTTTCACATCTATTAGTATTTATTATAATTACCAAGCATATGCTTCTGGTGCTTCTCCACCAGGCCCGGGCCAGATTTTTTCAAGCTCCAGAATTTCTTCTTCACTTAATTCTGTTTGAATAGCTTCAATCATACCATGTACTTGTTGTACAGTTCGTGGTCCTATTATTATAGAACTTATAACAGGATTTTTCAACAGCCATGCTATTGCTACCGCTTCGGGATTTTTATTAAAAGATAAACAGAATTTTTCATAATCCTCTACTTGTTTTAATTGCAAAGCTAATTTTTTTTGAACAATTTCTGTTTTCTTTCTCATACCTGTTTTATCATTCAGAATACCAGCAAGCATTCCTTCAGCTAACGGACTCCATGGAATTATTCCGACACCAAACTTTTTGCAAGCAGGTATAACTTCTAGTTCAATCGTACGATTAGTTAAATTGTATAGACTCTGTTCAGACACGATCCCTAAATAATTTCTCGACTTAGCATTTAGTTGTGCTTCTATAATGTGCCATGCTGCAAAGTTACTGCTACCGTTATAGATGATTTTTCCTGAATGAAAAAGCTGTTCCATCGCTTGCCAAATTTCCTCCCAAGATGTAGTGCGATCAATATGGTGCAGTTGATAAAGATCTATGTGATCTGTTTTCAATCTTCTCAAACTTTCTTCGCATGCATTGCGAATATGAAATGCAGAAAGTCCTCTTTCATTAACACCTTCACCCATTTTTCCATAAACTTTTGTTGCTAATACAATTTTAGCTCGTAAGTCACTTCTTTGTGAGATCCACTTACCAATAATCTCCTCTGTTCTCCCTCGCTGACTTATACCTCCATAAACATTTGCAGTATCTATAAAGTTTATTCCTGCATCTAAAGCTGCATCGAGAATTGAAAAACTGGTTTTCTCATCTACAAGTTTTCCTAAATTCATTGTGCCTAGACAAAGCTTGCTAACTTGTAATCCAGACCTTCCTAGTGTAGAATATTCCATTTTATTGTTTCACTAAATCTGACAATTGAGAAGCAACATCAAATAAATCCATTCCTTTTGTAAATGGTAAACAAACACCTGTGGTTAATCTCACTTTATTTACCCAAGCTAATGGAATGCTATCCATTCCATTCATAGCGCCGCTAATCGCACCCACAATTGCGGAGATAGTATCAGCATCACGGCCAAAATTTCCACTGTAAATAACTCCTCGTTTAAAATCACCATTTGTTAATTTGAAGATCGCAAGTGCTGATGGAACTGCTTCGGGTGAAACGGATTTGTATTCTGTCCATAAAGCATCATGTAATGGTTTCCATGATTCCTCAAGAGTTTTCTTTTCCTCAATAATGTTGAATGCTTTGTTGAATGTAAACCTCATCCAGGAATCTTCAGGAGTAACTTCGATTGCAGCTTTGCAAATTTCATCAACCGAGGCACCGGCCATTGCGACTGCGACGGCAACAGCAACTGCTTGTGCACTCCACAATCCATCACGTGAATGACTTATTTGCGCATCAATTTCAGCTAACTTTGCTGCTCGTTCTGGATCTCCAGCACAGGCTATTCCAATTGGTGTTACTCTCATTGCAGCTCCATCACTCATATAATGTGAATTATATATTCCTGATAAAGGTGGCAAAATACCACGACGAATATTAGCAGCAGCTTCTCTCTCACTGGCGCCACCACGTTTTAATTCTGAAAGTGGTAACACATGAGATTTCCAACTTTCTAATACATCAGCATCAGTTAAATTCCCTTTTGCTTTAATTAATGTTTGAGCTGTTAATAATGCAAACTCGGTATCATCAGTACCGGGTGCAGGTTTTTCTGTAAAGTCCATGGTAATACCGTATTGTAAATGGTAATCCAGTGAACGAGCGATATCTCCAAATGAATCGCCTATTGCATGACCAACTAAACAAGCTCTTGCTCTATCTTCGAGTAGTGATTTATTTTTTAATAGTTCATTTTTTGTTAGCATAATTTTCTTTCAATTCTTATGAGTTATATTTTGCGAGTGCTGATGTTCTTTTTGCTAATTCCATTAATGAAGAATTATCAAATCCTTTTAAACTACTTCGTATTCTATTTTGCAGAGGATCAATCCATTTATTAGGAAGATTTTTTGCTCCAATCATTGTTCCCATTAAAGAACCAACCGTAGAACCGTTACTGTCAGTATCCCAACCACCCATTACCACATTACAAATTGCATTTTCAAAATCATTCTTTGCTGATAATAATGCCGCAACAACAAGCGCAGCGTTGTTAAGTGTATGGACCCAATGATATTGATTATATTTATTATAAAGTAAATCAACTGTCTCTTCCCACTTTAGATTCTCTATTGGAAGCGATAAA
>CALLZX010000311.1 GCA_937858935.1 uncultured Ignavibacteriales bacterium
CAATTGCAATTGCAAGATCAAATGAACTTCCTTCCTTTTTAATATCGGCTGGGGCAAGATTTATTGTAAATTTTTTGAGCGGGAATTTAATATTAGAATTTTTTATCGCAGCAATAACTCTTTCACGACTTTCTCGTACAGCATTATCAGGCAAGCCAACAATTATAAATCCGGGAATTTGTTTTTCAACATGAGTTTCTACCTCAACGAGATATGCGTCTATCCCATACGTTGCGCTTGTTAGTGTTTTGGATAACATGATTTAATCCAGACTTTTTATTTGGATTTTAATTTGATATCTGAGGCGAGACGATTCACCCCAATTTATAATTAACACTTATATAATAAATAATGAAAGAACTTTTATTTGTAACTTCTTAAAAAATCAATTCTATCCTGCAATTGATCAACAGGAACTAAGAGTTTATCTTTTCCATAAATTGCATCTTCCCTATTTGAAAATGCTAACTCATAATCTTTACTCATAACAATCGCTTCTTCAGGACAAACTTCTTCACAGAACCCACAAAAGATGCAACGAAGCATATTTATTTCAAACTTTTCCGGATATCGTTCTTTTTCTCTATCTGTTTCTGCAGCTTGTACCTCAATGGCAAATGCGGGACACACACGTGAACATAATCCACAAGCAACACATCGTTCTTCACCATTTTTTTCTTCTACAAGCACGGGCCTGCCACGATATGAGCCTGCCGGGATAAACTTTTCTTCAGGATACTCCATCGTAAACTTAGGTTTGAACATAGTTCTTAAAGTAAGTGATAAACCTTTAACAATTTCCGGAATGTAAATCTTTTGTCCGAAGGTTAAATCTTTTATTCTTTTCTTAGGTGGAATGTTATTACCTGACATCAAGACTCCTGTTAATATTTTCTTTCTTTATTCACAGATATACAATATTAAATTATAATTTAAAGATCATGATTAAAACGGCAACCCAAATTATATTAAACAATGATAATGGAAACATCACCTTCCAGCCTAAATTCATTAACTGATCATATCTAAACCTTGGAATACTCCATCTTACCCAGATGAAGAAAAATAACAATGCACCTACTTTTACAAAAAATCCTGCAACTTGTAAAGCAAGTACTAAACCTGATGATAATCCCAATGTTTCTATATATGGAATTTGCCATCCGCCAAGATAGAGTGTAACGATAAGCGTACTAGCAATAAGCATATTTGCATACTCGGCTAAAAAGAATGCTGCAAATTTCATACTGCTGTATTCTGTATGATATCCACCAACAAGTTCTGGTTCTGCCTCAGGTAAATCGAAAGGTAATCTATTTGTTTCTGCAAATGCAGATACAAGAAATGTTATAAATCCAATTGGTTGAATAAATGCATTCCACATCCAACCCGATTGTGATTCTACAATTGCCATCGGTCTTAACGATTCTGATAAAAGAATTACTCCGCCAATAGAAAATCCCATTGAAATTTCATACGATATCATTTGTGCTGAAGAACGAATTCCACCAAGTAAAGAGTATTTGCTTCCAGAAGACCATCCTGCAAACGTAATTCCGTAAACTCCGATTGAAGTTAGTGCAAGGACATAAAGTATTCCAATATTAACATCAGCAATTACCATTGGAATTTGATAACCTGCAATCGTAATTCCGGGTCCGATTGGAATTACTGCGTAAGTAGTAAATGCAATAAACAATGCAATCATTGGTGCGAGGGCATGAATTTTTTTATTCGCATTATCAGGTACAATATCTTCTTTGAAGAGAAGCTTGAAAACATCCGCAAAAGATTGGAGTAAACCGTACCAGCCAACTCTATTGGGTCCTAGACGGTTTTGTGCCCATGCACTAATTTTTCTTTCAAAGTACACTAGATAAGCTGCTGTCATCAGCATCATCACAAGCACAATTACAATTCTTATTAATAAAAAATTATAAAAGCTTATGATTGCCCACAAAAAATTCCAGATTGCTTCCATTAAATATTAATTCCTTTTAACCT
>CALLZX010000312.1 GCA_937858935.1 uncultured Ignavibacteriales bacterium
TTATAATAGTCTCTGCTTTTCCAAGATACAGTAAAATAACAGCTTTTCGAATATTGCAGACAGAAAGTGGTTCGTAGCTTTGATTTAAAACCAGAACTTTAGAATTGAGTTTACCATTTGTGGGAATAGATCGTTCGAAGACTTACACCTCTAACTTTGCTTTTTTGATTGTTTCATAAAATAAATTCGTGCAACAATTCTTAATATAAAAATAAAAAATACTATGACTATCAAAGGCAAATAATATGATCGAGGAATGATTTCATAAGTTCCTCTAACCATATCAATCATAAGTAAAATTGCTAAAACAAAAACAAGTGCAATTGTTCCATAATTAAAATATTTGTACCAGTTTTTTTCCATTAACTACTCAATTTTATTATTAAAACTACAAATTAGATTTTTGTTAATCAATTATATATTTACTGATAAATTGCTAATTCTTCTTAAAGATAATTGCAACACAAGTAACATAATTATCTGAATGACTAAGTGAAATTTTAATATCCTTATCATCAGACAAAAATTCTTTTAACTTTCCAAAAAACGCAACAATGGGTAATCCATTCGGTTCGTTTGTAATCTCCATACTTTTCCATGTTGCATCTTTTTCCCATCCGGTAGCAAGAGCTTTATAGATAGCTTCCTTGGCCGCAAATCTTGCTGCAAGGTGCTGATACTTGTTGTGTTTTGCAAGACAATAGTCCAATTCATTTTTTGTATAAATTTTATTTAAGAATGAATCGCCGTAAGTATCAATACTTTTTTTGATTCTTTCAATTTCAATTATATCAATTCCAATACCAATTACCATTTTTATATCCGATTAAAATCCAATTGCAGCACCATATCCACGGGGATCAGTAGCGCCTAAAAATATTTGATTTTCAAAATCTACCATTATGCCTTCACATCTACCTAATGTTCTAAGTTCACCCATCTTATGACCTTTAATTTTTAAAGATTGAATAACATCCGAACTTAATCCAAATTTTTCATAATTAATCACATCCGGCAGCCACTGATGATGAATACGAGGCATGTCTATGGCTTGCTGAATATCCATACCAAAATCTAAAACATTTAGAATCACCTGCAGAACAACGGTAGAAATTGTAGAACCACCGGGGGATCCAACAATCATAAATGGTTTATTATCCTTTAAAATTATTGTTGGTGACATTGAACTTAACATTCTTTTACCAGGTTCAATTTTATTTGCTTCGCTGCCAATTAAACCAAATTGATTTGGTTCCCCTGGTTTGGAACTAAAATCATCCATTTCATTATTTAGTAAAAAACCAGCACCCTCAACAACAACTTTAGAGCCGTATGATGAATTAATTGTTGTTGTAGTACTTACGGCATTTCCATATTTATCAACGATAGAATAATGAGTTGTTTCTTCACTCTCCGAATAAGTATTTGCTATACCCGGAAAGATTTCTGAAGAAGGTGTTGCATCATTTTTTAATTTTCCAAATATTTCTTTTGAATATTTTTTTGATAGAAGCCAATCAATTGGAACTTGATAATAATCAGGATCTCCTATGTGTTTAGATCTATCTGCGAAAGAATATTTCATTGATTCAATAAGCTTATGTAGATAAGAGCTGCTTCCCCAATCAGTCTGGACAAAGGATTGATTCTCTATAATATTAAGCATTTGTAGAAGTGAAACTCCGCCACCACTTGGTGGACCCATTGTAATAACGCTATATCCTTTGTAATCAGTTGTAATTGCAGCTCGCTCGATAGGTTTATAATTTTTCAAATCATCAAGAGTTATAAAGCCGCCTTGTAGATTAATTTGATTGACAATGAGCTCAGCAGTTTTACCAGAATAGAATCCATCCAAACCATAATTTTTAATTAACTCTAATGTGTTTGCTAGATCATTTTGTTTAAATAAATCGCCCTCGGCATAGGCATTACCATCTTTTGTAAATACTTTTTTTGATGACTCAAACTTATTAAAAGATTCTGTTTCATATTCTAAGGACTTTGCAAGCCTATACTCAAGTATAAATCCATTTCTTGCAATATCAATTGCAGGTTGTATAACTTCCTTTAAGGATAAGGTTCCATATTTCTTTAGCGCATATATTAGGCCGGCAACACTGCCAGGCACTCCGGATGAAGTGACACCAATCTGACTCTTCACAGGAAGAAAATTCCCCAAAGAATCCTGATAGAGAAATTCATTTGCAGAAAGTGGTGCTTTTTCTCTGTAATCTATCGTTGTATTTGTTCCATCATTTAGGTGGATAACCATAAATCCCCCACCGCCAATATTACCAGCTGCTGGATAAGTTACTGCAAGTGCAAAACCAACTGCAACAGCAGCATCAATTGCATTACCACCATTTTTTAAAATCTCAACACCAATTTTAGAAGCTAATTCACTAGCTGAAACTATCATTCCATTTTTACCGCGAACAGGATCCTTTGATTCTGGAGATAGATTATTAGAACTGGCAAATATTATAAACAGAACTAAAATAATTTTAGAAGATATTTGCATCTACGTTTACACCGTCATTTTTAAGTTGATCAATCAAAATTGAAGTTAGTTCATTAACCTGTTTAAGAGTTTGCTTAAGATCGTTTATTACATTCTCATCATATAAAAATTTTCCAACATTATTTTGCTGGTTTTTCGTTTCTTTAGTTAGAAAATTCAGATCAGAAAGTAAGGAATCACTTTTTTGAAAAACATTCTTTAAATCAATAAATAAATCATTGATGTTTTCTTTATTACTTGTAAGGAGTTTGTTGCTTGTTTCAGTAATTTCAACAGCATTTTTTGTTAATGATCTTATATCACTTCTATTCTCAGTAATCATTAAATTCAACTTATTTGTTAGTAGACTCAGATTTGATAAAGAAGTTTTTACATCTGCACTGAGTTTATCATCCGTAAGATATTTGTTTAATGAATGAAGCGAAATTTTAACATCTTTTAGAACTGTAACCAAATCATCTTGAACAGAACCAAATAGTGACATAACAGAAGGAATATCAGCATAAAATGTACCTTCACTAATTTTTTTATTATCATAAGTGTTTAATGAGGTTCCGGGAAATACTTCTATCTTTTTTCCACCCATTAGATCAAGCATAGAAATGGCAAAAGTAGCATCTTCTTTTAACTGAACATCATTTTCAATTGAAAGTTCTACAAGCACATTATTAGGTTCTACTAACATTTCTTTTACATAACCTTTACGCATACCATTAACAGTTACCTGATCGCCAATTTCAAGTCCTGAAACGTTTGTGAATCTAACTTTTACGAAGTGCTCGTTCGACTTAATTGAAAAGTTTTTTGCCCATCCCAAAATCCAAATAAAAACTAGAATACCGATTAGAACAGTCAATCCAACTCTAATTTCAGTTTTTCTTTCATCTTTCATTTTCGGTTCCGGAATTTTAATTACTTAAATTATTTTCACTTCAAAATTAACAAAATATCTCGGTCAAACTATTTAAATGTAAAATCGATTTATCTCTAAAAATCAAAACGGATGAATAAAACCATTTCATTCATCCGCCTTATATATTCTATATTCTAAATACTTAGAAGCTAAAAAGGTAAATCATCATTAGATTCAATAGTTGGCATTTCATTAACGGTTGTCGATTCGGCAGAAGTATTTTCAGAATAATTACTACCCTCACCAGAACTGTCTAATGGAATAATTTTTTCAGAAATAACATCTGTTGAGTATCGTTTTATTCCCTCTTTATCAGTGTATTCACGTTTCGTCAATCTACCTTCTACGTATACTTTGCGTCCCTTTTTCAAGTTTTCTTTCATATAATCAGACATATTAAAAACTGTAACATTGTGCCACGTAGTTTCATTCACCCAATTTCCATCTTTACCTTTATATCCATTTGTAGTAGCCATAGAGAAACTTGAAATAGAAACATTTCCTGTTGTAAAACGAGTTTCAACATCACGCCCAAGATTACCAATGAGCATAATTTTATTTAATGAAAAAGCCATAACAGCCTCCAAGTTAATTATAGGATAAGATTTTTTATTATAAGAAAGTGATGATCTTTCTCGATCCTAATTTATAATTTGTTTCAAACAAATTCCATAGTTAAAGGTTAGTTAAAGATTTATAAGTAAAGTAGTTACGTAATTATTACCGACCTTTTTTGAACAATACATGTCATATTCAATTCAATTGATTCGATCTTTTTTTTACTTGAAAATTTGAGATAATCAAGACTTCGAATAAATATTTTATCTCATAATTATACACGCCTATAATACAAACTCATTTAATAAGACAATAAAACCTAACAATTTTTGGCTTAATACTTGAATAATTTCAACAAACAATAAAATAGAGATTGAATAGATAAATGAATACAGGACAGACAATGCTTGCAATGGGTGCCATGATGCTCTTATCATTTTTGGTACTTAGGTTTAATAGTATTCACCTTACTTCTGCGCAAGCTTCATATAATTCCAAATTTGGTATAGTAGCAACTTCGCTTGCAAATTCACTTATAGAAGAAGCTAAAGATAAAGCCTATGATGCAGTAGCATTAGATACAACCAAAACGATTACTACTGCTGCAGATTTCTCAACCACGCTTGGTAAAGAAACTGGTGAAGTATATCCAGACTTTGATGATTTTGATGATTATAACAATTTACTTTATATTGATTCACTTTCGTTGAAAAATCCTCAAACGGGAGCCGCTACAAAATTTGAAATCCGCTCAATAGTTGAATACGTAACGGATACTGCTCCTGATGTTAAATCTGCTTCGAAACAATATCATAAAAAAATTACAGTCTCGGTTTTTAGTTCTTCGATGATGGATACTGTTAAATTAAGCACAATATTTAGTTTCTGGACCTTATTGGATTAAAAAGTAAAAGGATTTAATTAATGGGATATACAACAATTTTAGATATAATCGGTGCCACAATTATTGGTGGTCTTTTACTATTAAATCTTTTAAAGCTGAATGAAAATGTTTATCAAGTTGATAATGCAACTGGTCATGATGTGAACCTTCAAGTTGAGGTTGTGAATATTGCAAATATAGTTGATGGTGATTTCAATAAAATAGGTTACTGTTCAGACCCAATGAATATGAATGATGATCCAAAAGTTACATTAGCTGATACTTCTTCAATTAAGATTGTCTTTGATGTTGATAAAAATGGTGAATACGATACGGTTTATTATTTTGTTAGCGATATAAATATGTTAAGCAATACTCCAAATCCTAGAGATAGAATTTTATATAGAAAAGTTAATTCAGATTTTCCGTTTATTGTAAGTAATAACATCACAGAATTTAAATTTCAATATCTTGGTGCTTTATACGATACGCTCTCTACTCCGCTAGCATCACCTGGGTTAGCAACATATATAAAAATATCTTTTAGAGTAGAAGATCCTTTCGCATACGATCAAAAATACACAGAAGCCTTTTGGCGTAGATTAACTGTTACATCAAAAAATTTAAAAAGAAACTAGAGGTACGTTATGGGAGGTAAAATCTCAATAATCTTAGTGATGCTGTTCAGTGCAATTTTTGCAATATTTGGCAGAAATATTCTTAGTAATAGTGTATCTATAACAGAGAATTTTTCAGATTATTATAGCTCAACAAGAGCACAAAGTATTGCAATTAGTGGAGCTAACATGGCAATCAATAAACTTTATCTAAATAAAACTTGGATGGCTGGATTTTCCAATCTTAGTTTTGGAGGTGGAGAAATAGATGTTGATATAGATACTGTCGGCTGGGACAGTCGCAGAATCACGTCTGTTGGAGAATATAATGGAGTAGAAAAACGAGTTGAGATTCTTCTTGAACCAGAAAACTTTGCGATGTTTGGAAACTTCTATAATGTTTTCGGAAGCGTATGGGCTGCAACTGGTGATACATTCTCGGGCAGATTCCATGCCAATGATTGGGTAAATTGTTATTACAATCCAGTATTTTTAGGTCCGGTAACTACGTCTAAAGGAATAAAACTATATAATGCAAGTTCTCACCCAGAATTCTTTGGTGGAACAAAGGTAACAGAACCCGTTCCATTAAATTTTGATACTTCAATTATTCGAACCGCAGCATACGATAATGGTAAGATATTTAGAGATAGTACAAATTCAGGTAAAATAACAACTGTCGATCTTAATTTTTTATCTGATGGAAATGTTAAATATAGACTTAAACTTGGATCAGGCAGTTACACTGGCTATAGTACTGTACCTCTTACAACATTAGCACCAAATGGAGTTATTTATGTTGAAAAAGGTAATCTTAGAGTTGAGGGTACTTTAAATGGCAGAGCTACAATTGTTGCTTCTCAGAAAGGTGATGCAAATGCAGGACAGATTTTTATTACAAATTCCATTCAATATGAAAAAGATCCAATAACAAATCCAGCTTGCGATGATATGCTAGGAATGGTTGCAGAAAATAAAGTAACGGTAACGAAAGATATAACCAGAGGTGATATTACAATTCACTCATCAATATTTTCACAAAAAGATGGATTAGTTATTGAAGATTATGCAAGTTATCCTTCTGCTTACAAAATGAATTTAGTTGGTGGAATAATTGGACAAAAAGTTCAACCAACCGCTTATTATGTTTCTGGAATCCCTAAAAATGGCTATAGTTATGTTCATAAATATGATACTAGATTTACAAAAGTAAGACCTCCCTTTTTTCCAAGTACTAAATATTTCAGAGTTGTTAGCTGGTACGAAGAATAAATTAACTTGTTAGATAAATACAAAAGGGCTGCTAAATTAAGCAGCCCTTTTTATTTATTTATTAACAGTTACAATCCAAGCATCAACAAATTCAGTTAGCTTCCATAAATTATTTCTAACCTCTTCGGCTTCTGTACGGGATTTAAAGAATGGTATAACTTGCACAAGGTATAGTTTGGTGCTCTCACCGTATATAACGCTATACTTATAATTAGTTTTGCCTCTACTTAATTCAGCAAACGCCTGTGCTTTATCCTCGGTTGTAAAAGCACCTATTTGCACGACATAATAAGCTTCCTTTAAACTTGGATACTCCCCTGTCGTTGGAACTTCAATAGTTTTTTCTTCAGGAACCTCATCAAATATGTAGATCTGCTTTTCTTCTTCAGCACTTTGTTGCGAAGTTGAGCATCCGGAAATAAAAAAATATGCAGAAATTAAAAGTAATGTATGGATTAAATAATATTTCATTAATATGCCTCAATTTTGTTTTCCAAAAACTATAAAAAAAGGGATGGTAAACCATCCCT
>CALLZX010000313.1 GCA_937858935.1 uncultured Ignavibacteriales bacterium
TTATCAATCCAATAACCCCAAAGAACTATAAGCCATTGTGCGTTACCAACGATACCAATCATTTCAACCGACGGCGGAGGTGGGCCGATAAGATTTGAGATATACATTATTAATAAAAAAATTAATAATCCAATAAGCGAGTAAGTGCCAACGTTATTTTTTGCTTTGGTTACTTTGTAATAAAGATAGACGCCCAAGGCAAAGATAATTCCTTCAAATATTATTGTTGCGGGCATACTGTTCCATAAACCAAAACCAACTTTAAGATTATATCCCGGAAAGATCGGCAGATCAGGAATGTGAACAAGCAGATCTAAAAACCAATGGCTTAAAACAAGCAGGGCAAGTATAATTGCTGTTCTGGATTTCTTTTTGATTGCGAAGTATATCATACCAAACAAAACAGCCCAAACTATTACTCCAAATAAACTATGAGTAAAAGGGTAGTAGGTAAAATCTAAAGGAGTAACAGTTGTAACACCGGGTTTTATTTCTGCTTTTTCAATTCCGAGTAAAAGCAGTATTGGCCATATAAGATCAATCCATTGTGCAGCCATAAAATAAGTTCCCAGCGAAGCGGTCTTTTCAAATTTTTTACCTGCAAAGCCGGCACCAAAATGTCCGATAAACATATAACATTCCTTTTATTACTTTAAAGTTGTTTTATATATTCTGCTAAGTCCATTTTCGTATTTCTTCATCTCAATTAAAAAATCTTTTAAGGTATTAAATCCCTTACCGGAATTATTAACAACGCTTCTCTTACTTGTAAAATATAATGTTTTAGTTTTGGTATCGATATATGGGCAGTAATCCATCTTATCGGAATTAATTTCTTCTCCCAGATTCTTTGCCTTTGTCCAGACACCGTCGGAAATTTTATAACTAATGTATAAATCTCCACTTCCCAAACCATCTTCTCTTTGATATCCCGAAAAAACAATATAGGATTCATCCGGCGCAATAAAAGCATTAAACTCATATCCAGTAGAATTAATTGAATCACTTAAAGAAACAGGCGGCAGATATTTACCATTATCCCATCTGCTAAAAAAAATATTGTCCTTACCTTCTGATGGCGGCGCATCACTTGTAAAGTAGAGGTTTTTATTATCAGCAATCGATGGATAAAACTCATTATTTTTAGAATTTACTGGCTGTCCAATATTTATTGGGGCTGACCACTCAGAATTTTTATTTTCCCTTTTAACATACCAGATGTCAAAGTCATTCACCCTGTTGTCGGTTTTTAATAAGGGTCTGTTTGAAGCAAAGAACAGCGTTAATCCATCTGATGAAAGAAAAGGTTCTATATCAAAAAACTTTCCTGAGAAGCTTGCTATTTCAGGAATGGACCAAACATTGTTTTCATTTTTAGCAGTTACGATTAAAGATACTTCATCTATATAGCTTTGAACAGAAAAATAAATTTCATCTCCATCTGATGAAATTGCAATATCCCGAACATTTGGAAATTGAGAAAATATTTGTGGCAGAAATGGCTCAACAGATTTTTCTTGAGTAAACACTGTTGCAGAAAATATAACAAGAAGTACAGTTAGAATAATTAGTTTCATAATTAGCTCAGAATTGATTTTGATTGTTATTCGTTAGAAATATAAATAAGTGTGACTTTACATTCAATAAAATAGAACTCGCACTTTGAGGTTGCTTAAAAAGCAATTTTGTAAGTATCATTTCCACGAAAGTGGGAATCTACTTTTACTACCCTTCCTTCATACTCAACTGAATTCTTTTTCTTTCAATATCAATCTCAACAACTCTTACCATAATTTTTTGATCTAACTTTAACACCTCTGAAGGATCTTTAATATATCGATCTGATATTTGAGAAATATGCAGCAAGCCGTTTTCTTTTATTCCTATATTTACAAAAGCACCAAACTTAGTAAGATTTGTTACTATACCCGGTAAACGCATTCCCGGTTTTAAATCTGTTATTTCATTTATCGTCTCCGAAAATGAAAATACTTCTGCCTTACCTCTTGGATCAAGTCCCGGCTTTTCAAGTTCCTGCATAATATCTTTTAACGTTGGCAGCCCCACGGTATCTGTTACATATTTATTGATATCAATCTGCTGACGTAAATCTGCGGCTTCAATTAATGATTTAACTGGCTGGGATAAATCCTTTGCCATCTTTGCAACAATAGAATAACTTTCCGGATGAACAGCGCTGTTATCAAGCGGATCTTCCGCACCGGGAATTCTTAAAAATCCCGCAGACTGCTCAAATGCCTTTGCCCCAAGTCCGCTTACTTTAATCAGTTCCTTGCGCGAACGAAAAGTTTTATTTTCACGCCTATATTTTATAATTGATTTTGCAAGCTTTGGTCCTATGCCCGATACATAACTAAGCAAATGCTGACTTGCTGTATTTAAATTTACACCAACAAGGTTTACGGCAGAAGTTACTACTTTATCCAGACCATCTTTCAAATCATCCTGGTTAACATCGTGCTGATATTGTCCAACCCCGATTGACTTTGCATCAATTTTAACAAGCTCTGCAAGCGGATCCATCAACCGCCTTCCGATTGAAATTGCGCCGCGGAAAGTTAAATCAAGATCAGGAAATTCCTCTCTCGCAGTTTCAGAAGCAGAATAAATAGATGCACCAGCTTCGTTTACCATAAATATTTCTGTCTTGCCGGATTCATCAATCAGAGATTTTATAAATCGTTCAGTCTCCCTGCCTGCCGTTCCGTTTCCAATTGCAATTGCTTCTACTTTATATTTTTTTAACAGTGCGCTTACTTTCGCGGTTGCTTCATCTAATTTAGGCTGCGGTGGATGCGGATAAATAGTATCGTGATGCAATAAATTTCCCTGCTGATCAAGACAAACAAGTTTGCAGCCTGTTCTAAAACCGGGATCAATTGCCATTGTAACTTTTGGACCGAGCGGGGGTGACAATAGAAGTTGACGCAGGTTTTCTGAGAACACACGGATTGCCTCTTCATCAGCTCTAGCCTTGGAACTGTTTTTAAACTCGGTTTCAATTGAAGGCGCCAATAATCTTTTGTGCGCATCCTTAATTGCTAATCCCACCTGAACAGCAGATTCATTTTTATTTTTTATAAATATTTTTTCCAGGCTCTCAATTGCGTTTTCATTATCTATTGAAATTGATACACGCAAAATCCCTTCCTGCTCAGCTCTGCGTATTGCAAGCAAACGGTGACCAGCACAGCGTTCTAACGGTTCGCTAAAATCAAAGTAGTCCTGGTATTTTATTCCCTCATCTTTCTTTTTCTCAATTACCTTTGAACTGATTACTGCATCACGCTCAAATAACAGCCTTATTTTATTTCGGGCATCTGTGTTTTCATTAATCCATTCTGCAATAATATCTCTTGCACCTGCTAATGCTGATTCAATATCCGGCACTTCATCATTTAAATATTTTTCGGCTATCGCTTCTAACTTATCTTCCTTCTGTGTCATTATAATTTCTGCAAGAGGTTCCAATCCTTTTTCCCGCGCCGCACTTGCCCTTGTTTTTCGTTTTGGTTTGTACGGAAGATAAATATCTTCAAGCTCTGCCATATTCCAGCAGTTATTAATTTTCACCTCCAATTCAGGAGTTAACAATTCCTGGTCGTTAATACTTTTTAGAATCGCCTCACGTCTCTTAACCAATTCCAGCAGCCGCTTCCATTCCTTTTCAATCGCTGTTACCTCTGTTTCATCAAGACTTCCGTTAGCTTCTTTTCTGTAGCGCGAAATAAAAGGAATTGTAGCTCCTTCCTCCAACA
>CALLZX010000314.1 GCA_937858935.1 uncultured Ignavibacteriales bacterium
TTGGACTGTTGACACACTATTTTATACTGAACTTTCTCAAGATATAGTGCCGATCTGGCTTTTTAATGTTTTTCAAACAATTGTAAATCGTCAGCAAAAAGTGTACTGATTTAGACAAAAACTAAGAGAGTGTTTTCAAAATCCTTAAATTTGAATTATTATGAAAACACCAAAGAAACAAACTGCAGAAAACTACATTAAAGAAATTCGTAGAAATACACGAAGAATATTTAGTTCTGAACAGAAAATTCAGATAGTCATGGAAGCTTTACGAGCAGAAATGTCAGTTGCAGAATTGTGTAGAAAGTATTCCATTCATGAATCTCAGTTTTATAAATGGAACAAAGAGTTTTTAGAAGCGGGTAAAAAACGTTTATCAGGCGATACAACAAGAGAAGCAACTAGTGATGAAGTAACAGAACTCAAGAAAGAGAATCAGCGTTTAAAAGTAATGATTGCCGATTTGGTTTTACGCTACGATATTGTAAAAAAAAGCTTGGACATGCTGGATTAACTGAAAAGTTCAAGAAATATATGAGACTTACAGTATCCGAAAAACAAGAAATCATTCACATGGTTACTCGTTCTGAAATTGGTATTAATCGAACACTTCGGGAGATTGGAATCAACAAAAGCACCTTCTACAATTGGTACCATGCTTATAGCGAAAATGGAATTGAAGGATTGTTCCCAACCAAACGAGCATCAAACAGACAATGGAACAGTATTCCACAAGAACAGAAGAATTTAGTGGTGAAATTAGCATTAGATTATCCTGATTTATCATCCCGAGAATTAGCCTTTAAAATGACCGATGAACAACAAATATTCCTATCAGAATCAAGTGTCTATCGAATTTTAAAAGCAAGAGGATTAATTACAGCTCCAGCTCACATTTTCCTGAGTGCAGGTGATGAATTTACCAACAAAACAGGGTTCGTGCATCAAATGTGGCAAACCGATTTTACATACTTTAAAATCCTTGGTTGGGGTTGGTATTACTTGAGTACGGTTTTGGACGATTACAGCCGATACATTGTTCACTGGGAACTTTGCTCAAACATGAAAGCCGATGATGTAAAAAGAACCGTTGATACCGCAATTAAAAAAGCAAAATTAATCACCAAACAAAAACCTAAACTCTTGTCTGATAATGGTTCGTGCTACATTGCAACTGAATTAAAATCCTATTTAAAAGATAGTTATCAAATGGATCAAATTCATGGAAGACCCAATCATCCGCAAACACAGGGAAAAATTGAACGCTATCACAGAACCATGAAAAACGTAGTAAAACTCGATAATTACTTTGCTCCGGAAGAATTAGAAGTTGCTTTAGAAAAGTTTGTTTATCGTTACAATAATGAACGTTATCATGAATCATTAAACAACTTAACCCCAGCAGATGTCTATTTTGGGAGAGGTGAACTTATTTTAAAAGAGCGTGAACGTTTAAAGAAAATTGCAATTATAAACCGAAGAAATGAGTACCAAAAATCAAAATTAACAACAAATACCAAAAAACATTTATCTTTGAATTATTAACAAAATACTCTCTTAGCAAAAGTCCAATTTAGTTTGAAGATATACAGTTTAATGAAATATGTAAAAAGTTATTAGTTATATTTTTGATTCTATAAAAATAG
>CALLZX010000315.1 GCA_937858935.1 uncultured Ignavibacteriales bacterium
TCCATTTCTTTAACTTTTGCAACGCCCGTTTCAATGGCAGCTTTTGCTACTGCTGGGGCAACATACCAAAGTACTCTGGGATCAAATGGTTTTGGAATTATATATTCCTTACCAAATTCAAAATCAGCACCGCCATAAGCCTGTAAAACCATTTCAGGTACTTTTTCTTTTGCCAATTTAGCAAGCGCTAAAGTTGCAGCCATTTTCATTTCATCATTAATCTGTGTTGCTCTAACATCCAAAGCACCGCGGAAAATAAATGGAAAACCTAAAACGTTATTTACCTGATTTGGATAATCACTTCTTCCGGTAGCCATTATTAAATCTTTTCTTACAGATACCGCATCATCATACATAATTTCAGGATCTGGATTTGCCATTGCAAAGATGATTGGATTTGGAGCCATTGTTTTAACCCATTCTTTTTTTACAACATTTCCAATCGAAAGTCCAATAAAAACATCAGCGTCTTTAAAAGCAGCTTCAAGTGATGGAAAACCTTTATCCTGAGCAAATCCATCTTTGTATTTATTTAAATCTTTTCTATCAGTCGTAATACAGCCTTTGGAATCAAACATATAAATGTTTTCTTTTTTAACTCCGGCACGAACGTAATGTTTACAGCAAGAAATTGCTGAAGCGCCAGCTCCATTAACAACTATTCTAACTTTATCTAATTTTTTCCCTGCAACTTCAACTGCGTTTATTAATGCTGCACAAGAAATAATTGCTGTTCCATGTTGATCATCGTGAAAAACAGGAATGTTCATCGTTGCTTTAAGTGTTTCTTCTATCTCAAAACATTCTGGTGCTTTAATATCTTCAAGATTAATTCCACCAAAAGTTGGCTCTAACATTTGAGTTAATCGTATAATTTCTTTTGGATCGTGTGAGTTTACCTCAATATCAAAAACATCAATATCAGCAAATCTTTTAAATAATACTCCTTTTCCTTCCATCACTGGTTTGCCGGCTTCTGCTCCGATATCACCCAAACCTAAAACCGCTGTTCCATTTGAAAGTACTGCAACAAGATTTCCTTTTGCTGTGTACTTATAAACGTTTTCAACATCTGCGTGAATTTCTCGGCATGGTTCTGCAACTCCTGGTGTGTAAGCCATTGAAAGATCTCTTGCGGTAAGGCAAGGTTTGGTAGCGATAACTTCAATCTTACCTTTTCTATCGCTACTGTGATATTGTAAAGATTCTTCTTTTGTTAGTTTCATTATAGCTCCTTTAGATTAAGGAAAATTTATTTTGAAAAAATTGTTTATTAACAATTACTATTGTGCGAATTTGAAATGATTCACTAGATGCGATAAGATATGATCTATTTTTAATGGATTGAAAAATCACGCTGATTGAACTTAATTTTTTTGAACTGAAATACAACAAAATGCTCATTAGAATAACACAAACAACAATTGAATTAATTTGTAAAAGTTAGTAATGCTAATATTTGTTAATCCAAAATTAGGGAAAAATTGATTGTTGTGCTACACAAATTTTCACTCATATTTAAGAAATCTACCGTTTTAGCATAGCTTCTGTTTGCAGTTTTTCTGATAATTCTTTTCCGAGATACTTATCGATTAAAGAATGAAGCAAGTAAAATTACCTAATAAATGAAAAAATCAGATTAAATT
>CALLZX010000316.1 GCA_937858935.1 uncultured Ignavibacteriales bacterium
ATTAGATGTGCGTAACAGCAGCGCTGTGTTTGCCGCTGATCTTATTGCATCCAGTATGGGGCAAAGAATTTTGTGATGAGTTTTAGATCGGTTAGTTTTTATTTGCTGATTCTTTTTATTATTACAACACTTCTAAGTCTGTTTGGAATTGTTTCACTGAGTGCGATGGATATTGCGGCTTACTCTTGTCTGTTTTGGGGTATCAGCTTTTTTTATTCGTCTTATCTAAAACAACATCACGTAGGAATTGTAATTGGCTCCGTTTTCTTCCTTACGGGAACAGTCCTGTTTGTATTTACACAATATGAAATTTTAAATTTTGGAACCGTGTTTGTCCCATCAGCACTTATTATTATTGGAACAAGTTTATTAATCGCAAACCTATTAACCAAAGTAAACAGTATTGCGGTCATATTTTCATTCTTAAGTTTATTTGCGGGAATTTGGCTGTTGATATCCCGCGGGACAGCGACTGCAGATTTATATTTTTCAGCAGTTAAAACTTTAGTAAAGAGTTACTGGATTGTAATTTTATTTTTAGGAATGATAATTTTCTTGGCTGCAAAAAATTTTAAGAAAAGAAAGGATAATCGGGGTTAGATTTCTGTTCATCATATAAAGAAGAAGAAACTTTTTTCTTTAAGTCGTTAACTTCATTGTTAAGTGTGTTGATATCAGAGCTGAATTTAAAGAATGAAAAAATAAGTAGTGCAAGTAAAACAGCGATTATCACATATGCGATTAAAAGTCCGCGAGTAGTTTTTCTTTCGCTTTCTTCAAATTGAAATTTTAAAGAATCAAAATCCTGCTCAATTGCTCTAAACATTTTTTCGGCAACACTTTTCTTTGTCAGGTCTAGTTGCTTGTTTGAATCTTCCGACTCTTCGGCAGGCTTACTTTCTGAATATTCTTCACCAACTAATTGTGCTGTGTTTTCGTAATGTGGAATCTCAGGTTCATTTAATACTTCACCAATTTCAACTTCTTCAACTTGCGGATAATCAATTTCAGATTCATCAATAAGAGTTTCAAAAGGGGATTCAATTGTTAATGATTCCTCTGCATCCGTATTAGATGTCTCAACAGATTCATAACCGGGTAGAACTACTTCGTCTAAATTAAATGTGGTTTCTTGGGGATTTAATTGATCTACTAAATTATCTTCAACAACGGGCTCTTCATTTTCAATCTCTATTGGAGGTTCAACCAACGGTTCCTGAATATTTGTGAATTCATCTACATTTGCATCAACTTCTTCTTCAACTTCAAACTTATCTTCTTCCAGGATTTTTTGTATCCTTAATTGCTCACTTAGTTTAATAAGCTTTAATGCTACGCGATCTTTAAGTTCAGCATCAGGTAATTCTAATTGAAGAGCAAGCGGTAAAAGAGAAGCAACGTTTTGAAATTTTCCTAATTCATCCCATGGAAACACATGTCCTTCATCAATAAAATCCTGTAATTCTTTGTTTTCATCAGCATCAAGACAACCAAGGGCTTTTGCCTGAAGCATGCCAATGACTTTTTGTTCATCAATCATTGGATTTCCTCTTTTGCGAGGTTTTCTTTAACACTGTTAAGAGCCACGCGTATTTTCGATTTAACTGTTAATAAAGGTATGTTAAGTTTTTTAGCAATTTCTGATTCTGTTAATCCATCATAATAAGCTAATGATAAAACGTATTGCTGTGCTTCGGTTAAACAATGAACAGCCGAATATATTTTTTCCCGGTTATTAAATGTTTTATCTAAATCATTTGAAGGAATAAGCGTAGAGATAGTTGGAATTATAAAAACATTTTCATAGTCATCATTATACTCATCAGTAATCAATGATTTTTCACGTCTGATAAAATCCAGGGCTTTGTTTCTCGAAAGATTTATCAACCAGGAATAGAGATTACCCGAATTAATATCGAACATTGAACTTTTCTGCCAGATTATTACAAAAATATCTGCAAGAATTTCTTCGGCCACTTCTTTATCAACAACAATTCGTTTAACCAAAGTGTATAAAACAGGACTGTACCTATCATATAAACTTTCTAAAGCTTTGGAATCGCGGTTAGAGATTTTTTGAAATAATTCTATATCAGCTATTTGTGTATCCACTTTTTCAATAATAATAAGTTCTAAATCATTTTACTGTTCTAAAAGTATATGTGCGAAGCCAAAAAAGCAATTATTCCATAGTATGATAATAATTATTATTACACTTATTCAATTAAAATTTCTCAAAATATTTGAAGCAGTAATAATAACTTGTTAAATTTGATGGTCAAACATTAAGGAGTGATACATTGAAAAAACTATTACTGTTCTTTTTCCTTTTCCTGGTTACTTCATTTACCTACTCACAGGTGGAAATAAGTTCCAGATTACAACAAGCTTTAAATAAAGCGAACCAGAATGATTATATAAAAGTTCTCGTTCTGCTTCGTTCTCAAGTTGATTTAGCCACTCTTGATCAACAATTATACAGCCAAAAATCTACCTTACAGCAAAGAGCTTATCAGGTTATTACTGCTCTTAAACAAAATGCTGAAAACACACAGGCTAGTTTGAAATCTTATCTAAACGAAAACTTAGAATCTGCTGCCGTATTTACTTACCAGGCATTCTGGATTTCTAACATGTTTGTGGTAGAAGCTAAACCACAAATTATTAATGAACTTATGACAAGATTAGATGTGGCCGAGATGGATCTTGATGCTTTTTTAGAGTTAGATAGACCAGAAACGGTTGAAAATTATATTGAAGGTACAGAATCCGTAGAACCCGGAGTAAAAATTATAAATGCTCACTTATTATGGGCACAAGGTATTACGGGTCAGGGAAGAATAGTAATGGGAATTGATACGGGTGTTCATCCTAATCACCCTGCATTAAATTTTAAATGGAGAGGAAACCACGTTCCCAGTAATCAAGCATGGTTTGATCCGGGTGGCGGAACCACAACCCCAAGTGACTGCGATGGACATGGAACTCACACAATGGGAACAATGAACGGCTGGTCCCCAACAACTGGCGATACCGTTGGTGTTGCTCCTGATGCTGAATGGATTGCAGCAAAAACAATTTGTTCAAGTCCTCATACATCAAATTCAATTGCTGCATTTCAATGGGCAATGGATCCTGATGGGAATCCTCTAACAATTTCCGATATGCCGGATGCTATAAGCAACAGTTGGTATGATCCAGACGTAACGAATGAATGCTCAGGAATTTATAAAACAACGCTTGATGCTGTTGAAGCTTCAGGAATAGCTGTTATATTTTCTGCCGGTAACAGCGGACCTGGAACATCAACAATCACAAAACCAAAAAATATTAATACTAATGATGTAAATGTAATGTGTACTGCTGCTATTGATGGGGCTTTATACATTGGTGGAAATACAAATCCCGTTGCAAGTTTTTCTAGCCGTGGTCCATCTCTTTGCGGAGGAACCGGATCTTTACTAATAAAGCCAGAAGTTTCAGCACCGGGCGTTAATGTTCGTTCATCTGGTTCGGCAACTGGTTATACTGTTTTAAGCGGTACATCAATGGCTTCCCCGCACGTTGCGGGTGCTGTTGCATTATTAAAACAATTTGCACCAAACTTAACAGGAAAGCAAATTCTTGAAGCATTATATAATACCGCAATTGATTTAGGAACCGCGGGAGAAGATAACAATTATGGAAGAGGATTAATTGATGTTTATGCCGCTTTCTTAAGTTTAGGGACAGCTGATTCAACAGCACCTGATCCAGTTGTAGATTTAAGCGCCGGAGATCCTACCTCTAATAGTTTAACACTTCAGTGGACTGTTCCTTATGATTCATCAATGAATGGTGTAACAGGATTTGATATTCGTTATTCAACATCACCAATAAACGATTCAACAACTTTTTATACTGCAGCACAACTTCCTTTTACAACAATACCGGATACAGCAGGCGGAATGGAATCCTACCTTGTTGAAGGATTGAGTTTTGCTACACCTTATTATTTCTCAATAAAAGCTAAAGATGTATGGGGCAACTGGTCTCCACTATCAAACAGTGCAACAGGTACAACACTGGCAGCACCACAAATATTTGTTACACCAAGCAGTTTGCATCATATACTTAATCCTATGGATGTTGTTATTGATACTATTACAGTTTCAAATATTTCTGCAAACCCATCTACCTTGGATTTTTCTGTAACTCTTGAAAACAATACATTTCCAGATGGTGTTGTAAGTGCACGATATATTGCCAAACACAATGAACTTTCAGATCTACCAGAATATTCTTTAAAGAATAATCCTCAAGAAATAAACGGTGTAAGTTTTGATGGCAGCGGCGGACCTGATTTGTTCGGTTACAAATGGAAAGACAGCAATGAACCAAATGGACCACAATATGTTTGGACCGATATAACAGCAAATCCAAATGCAGTTGCAGTAACATTTGCTAATGGTACTCTTGATGATGGATACACAAATGCTATTCCATTGGGCTTTAATGTTAAGTTTTATGGTACTGAATATTCAAATGTTTATTTGAGTACAAATGGATTTCTAAGTTTTACAGCCCTAACTAATGCAACCTATACAAATGCACAAATTCCTGCTGTTGGTATTCCGGAAAATATGATTGCTATGTTCTGGGATGACTTAGATGGAAGAACTCAGGGTACAGTTCATAGATTACAAGATGGAAATAAATTTTATATTCAGTTTACAAACTGGCAGAAATATAATGCTACGGGTTCTCTCACATTCCAAGTTGTGATTAATCAAAACGGAAAAATTGTTGTATACTATAACAATATGAATGCAACACTTAATTCCGCAACAGTTGGGATTGAAAATGCTGCGGGTAATGATGGATTGCAAGTAGCTTATAATGCAAATTACATTGCTAACAATTTAGCATTGGAATTTGCATCAGAACCAGATTGGTTATCAAACAACCTAAGCAGCGGTACATTATTTAACGGTAACTCTGTTGATGTTGAATTAACTTTCCATGCAGAAGATTACCCGGTTGGAAGCTACGCAATGGATTTAGTTGTTGCAAGTAATGATCCTGTTACCTCTACTGTAACAGTTCCAGTTACAATGGAAATCTCAATAATCCCGGTTGAACTAACTTCTTTCGTTGCTAACAATGATAGAAATAATGTTACTCTCAACTGGTCAACAGCAACAGAAACAAATAACAGCGGATTCCAGGTTGAAAGAAAATTAAATGGAGCAAATGAGTGGACTAACGTTTCGTTTGTTTCAGGCAAAGGAACATCAACAGAAAGAAATAATTATTCTTATATGGATAAGAGTTTAGCGGTTGGTAAATATTCTTATAGATTAAAACAAGTTGATCTTGATGGAACAAGTGAATATTCACCAGTTATTGAAGTTGATGTAAATGCGCCAGATGAATATACACTATACCAGAACTATCCGAACCCATTTAATCCTTCTACAACGATTGAATACTCACTTCCGGAAAAAGCTGAAGTAATAATTTCAATCTACACCGCAATTGGTGAGTTGGTAACAACATTAGTTAATGGCTCAGTTGAAGCTGGATATCAAAAAGCTACTTTCAATGCATCTGCTCTTACTTCCGGTACATATATTTACCAGATAAAAGCTGTTAGCAGTGGAAGAACTTTTGTTGATACAAAAAAGATGGTACTAATTAAGTAATTCTAAAACTGGTTATTTATAAAGACAAAAAAGGCACAAGTAATTGTGCCTTTTTTATTGCTGAATTCTATTAGAGAAATAGTTATTTCTTGAACACAATCGGAATCGTTACCTGTACTTTTACATTCTTCCCTCTTTGTTTGCCGGGTGTAAATTTACTGTTACGAACAGCATCCATAGCAACTTCATCGCATCCTGAGCCAATACCTTTAATTGTGCTTACTGAAATAACGTTTCCCGTTTCATCAACAACAGCCTGCACCAAAACTTTTCCTTCAACACCAACTCTTTTGGCTATTTCCGGATATTTAATTTTGCCCTGCAGAGTTTTTAATCCTCCAACTAATTCTGGCATTTCTTCAACGGCTACAAAAAAAGTAGGTTCTTCCTCAACCTTTTTTATTTCTTTTGGTGGAGTTGTTGTTTCAGTTTTTGCCGCTGCTGTTTGTGTTGTTTCTTTTTCATCATTACTTACCAGGCTATTACTATTCACATTTGAAGCAAATAAAGTACTTTCTTCTTTTGTTAAACTTTCAGGTAATGGCGGGATTACAACTTTTTGATCTATTACTGTTTCTTTAGAAGAAAGTGTTTCAATTGTCTCCTCAGTAATTTCGGATTCTGTTGATGGCTTATATTCATTATTAAGAACAAGATTGGATTGTCCGGCTAAATTTAATTTTTCAGATCCGGCAGCAGAGCTATTAACTGTTAAGGGTACTTGTTGAAATTTCAAATAAATAAATATTGATGATGCAACTACGATTGCAATTAATGCAGCAGAAACTAAAATATTTCGTCTAAGTTTTTTTCTAAGCTTTACTATTTCTTTTTCATAAGAATCTGTTTCACTGATTTCAGCAATTACGGGCTTATCATCTTCTATCTTAGTTATTATTTCGTCTATATTTATTGATTCTGTTAAAGAATTAACTACAGGAATTCTCTCATTATCGGTTTTGGATTGGTGAACCGGTGGAATGGAATCTTTATCATTGCTTTCCGGTTTACTAACTTTCTCGGTAAAAACTGTTTCTCTTATCCTTAAGTTTGATCTATCAACAGATGGGTTAATATTCTTAGATTTATTCAGATCTTCTTTAATCTCTGGCTTAATCTCTTCTTTTTGTTTTATAGTATCATTTGTTCGGAACCTTAATTCAGTCTTTGCAATTACAGGTGTTTTTGCTGCAGTTTGGATTGCTTGATCATTTTTCTCAATGCTATTAACATTTTTAATAATTTCTTTTTTCTGTTCGATTGTTTTAACTTCAGGTTGTTCCGTAGTCTTTGCTTTCAGATTAATTTGAGCTATTGTTTCTGCTTTTACTACTGAAGATTTTTGTTTCTCTATTTCTTTAGTAGGTTCATTTGTTTTAATCTTTATGTCTGATTTATTAACGACAGGCTCGAGGGGTTTATTTTGTAATGTCTGTTCAACTTTTAAATTCGTGTTTTCTGTTATTCGGTTTTCTTTGGATAACTCACTTGGTTTATTTAAGATTTCAGTTTTTTCAACTATGGAAACAGGTGATTTTTGTTCAAAAGGCTTAATGGTTTTATCAACAAATAGATTACTCTTTCCAAATTCTTTTGGAGCTTCATTTGTTTTAATTTTTATATCGGACTTTTCAACTACTGGAATAACTGGTTTTTGCTGAAGCGCTTTTTCATCCTTATCAACAAAAATGTTGCTTCTTCTAAATTCTTTTGGGGGTTCATTAGTTTTAAACTTTATATCAGAATTAGCAACCACAGGCATAGCAGGTTTGTTCGGAATTACAGTCTCTGCTTTTGTGGCTACGCTAGCTGTTTTCTGAATCACGTTAATTGCTTCATTTGTCTTTGGTTTTATATCTTGGTTTTCAATAGCCGGAGTGACTGACCCGGTTTGGATTATGTTCTCTATCTTTACATTAACCTGATTGTTTTCCTTTTTGTCTGACGTCTTATCTTCTTTTTTAAAAATCTCCTTAAGATTAATACTGCTGTTTGGAATCAATTTATTATTAACAGTTGCATTATCCTTTACCATTATCGGTTTAGTTTCTTCTATTATTATCAGAGGATCATCATTCTCAATTTTGAGATCTGGTTTCTGTATTTCAGTATTTGAAATTTTATTTTGTACTATGTTATCCTCAGTAATAACTGCTTTAATAATATCATTGTTGTTTAAAACAGAATCTTTTCTGTCTGTTAAAACATTGGGCTTTTTAACTGCGGTTCTATAGTCTCTAAACTGAATTTCCTTTTCCACCTTAGCATAAACAGGAGCTGGTGTTGGTTTTACCTCAACACTTTCAAGTTTTTTAAGTAAGCTTAGTTCTTTAGGGTCACGTTCTCTAAATCTGATGTGGAAACCTGAATCTTTTTCTTCTTTAGTCTCTGCCTTCTCTTTTACTTCCGGAGCTATCATTTTTTCGGGTAGAGGTTCCGGTATAGAATTGATTAATGTCTCTGCAACAGGAATTTCAGAGGCTATTATTGGATATTCAACATCGCTTCCTTGTAAGATTTTTGTAAAAATATTTTTCAATTCGGCATTAAGCTCATGTGCTGGTTTTGTAATTGTAATGGCAGTTGAAAGCAATGCGGTTAAATTTTGGTATTCACCATATTCTTTCCACAAAAAATCAGGATCATTGTTTCTCATCTGATTAAATAACATTCTTTCTTCAGAAGAGAGATATCCCAATGATTCTAACTTAACGAGACTGAGCAGCTCTTTATTATTTATTCCTTGTTCAACTTTCCCAGTATACTGATTATGAAGACTTTCCATTATACCTATAGTTTTTTGTCTAACAGTAGCAACCGGTACATTTAATCGCTTTGCAATTTCTTCTTCATTCAATCCTTCAAAATAAATAAGAGATAAAACCAAATTTTGCACTTCGGTAAGGTGGTTTTTATACGATTTAATCTTTTCGCCAAGTGCTTCCCTTTCATCAAGATTTATTAATGTTATTTCTTGTGAAAGATTTGGAAGTATAAATTCAATTTCATAATCATCAGAATAAATTGGTATATCTTCAATAAATTTCATTCTTTTGAGAGTATCGATAGAAATATTCCTTGCAAGCAATGTAAGCCAGGTAAAAATATTATTACTGTTTGTACTGTAATGATCAATGCGTTTTAAAAAAACTGAAAACACGTTAAGCAGTATTTTTTCAGCCAATTTAGGATTCGTTACAATTTCTTTAATCAACGAATAAATAGTTGCTGAATAGCGATTATATAGTTGTTCAAATGCGTCTGAATTATAGCCAACTATTTGAAGTAGTAATTCACTATCTGTTGTTTGTTTGTTTTCTGACATTGCGGCATTCATATTTTGTTTACAAGGATAGTTTTTTATGCAATTTTATTGCCAAAATTATCGCAGATGAAACCTTGATAATACCTCAATAACCCAGTTCCCGCTTAAGCGTTAATTTGTTATTTTTACCTTCAAAAATTTTACAAAGGTAAATATGACTTCGCGACAAATTCGTCAGCAATTTTTAGATTTTTTTAAGAGTAAAGAACATCGTATTGTACATTCATCTCCTGTAGTTCCTTTTGATGATCCGACCTTGCTTTTTACTAACGCCGGAATGAATCAGTTTAAAGATGTTTTTCTGGGAACCGGAACTCGTGAATATAAAAGAGCAGTTGATACACAAAAATGTATTCGTGTTTCCGGCAAGCACAACGATTTGGAAGAGGTTGGTCACGATACTTATCATCATACTTTGTTTGAAATGCTTGGCAACTGGTCTTTTGGTGATTACTACAAGAAAGAAGCAATCGGCTGGGCATGGGAATTATTAACTGAGGTATGGAAACTGCCAAAGGAACGATTATGGGCAACAGTTTATAAAGATGATGATGAAGCACTAGAACTTTGGAAATCAGAAACTGATATAAATCCAAATCACATTTTAAAGTTTGCTGAGAAGGATAACTTTTGGGAAATGGGTGAAACTGGTCCATGCGGTCCTTGCTCAGAAATCCATGTAAACATAAGTGATGATCTGGAGAATGCTGAACTTGTAAACGCTGGCTCACCGGAATGTATTGAAATATGGAATCTGGTTTTCATTCAATACAATCGTGATGAAACAGGAAAGCTTAAAGAACTTCCAGCAAAACATGTTGATACAGGAATGGGATTTGAACGTGTATGTGCAGTATTACAAAATAAAAAATCAAATTACGAAACAGATGTTTTTACTCCGATTATTGATGCAGTTGTTAAACTTTCTAAAGTAAAGTATGATAAAGAAGAAGATAGAATTCCGATGCGTGTAATTGCGGATCATATACGTGCTCTAACATTTGCAATTGCAGATGGTGCTGTTCCAGGCAATGATGGGCGTGGTTATGTTCTAAGAAGAATTTTAAGACGTGCAGCTCGTTACGGCAGAAAAATAAATCTTAAAGATCCTTTTCTTTATAAACTTGTAGATGTTCTTTCAGAAACGATGGGTGATGTTTTCCCAGAAGTTGTCGAGAAAAAAGATTATGTAAAAAAGATCATCAAAGCTGAAGAAGATAGTTTTAATGCAACACTTGATCGCGGAATTGAATTATTTAACGAGATAGTTAATAAACTTAATAAGAAAAAAATAAAAGTGATTCCTGGGGAAGATGTCTTTAAACTTTATGATACTTTTGGATTTCCAGTAGACCTAACAAACGTAATGGCAAGAGAAATAAATTTTGGCATCGATGAAGATGGATTTAACAAACTGATGAATGAACAAAAAGTTCGCGGACGAGAAGCTTCAAAAGATAAGTTTGCCTCAATTAGTGTTACATTAAATGATTTATCAGGATTCAATCTGGTTGATTCAAATCCAACGATCTTTACTGGTTATGATGAACTTCAAACAAAAGCAAAAATAATAGGAATTAAAACTGATAGCGAAAACACCTTTGTAATTCTTGATAAATCACCATTTTATGTCGAATCTGGTGGGCAAACAGATGATTTAGGAATACTTGTTGTTGATTCTAAATCCTATGATGTTGTTGATGTTACAAAGATTGAAAACCTGGTAATCCATGTAATCAATTCGGCTAATTCAAGTTCATTAAAAATTGGCACCGAAGTTTTTGCTGAAGTTGATGAAACTCGCCGCTGGGATATTATGCGAAATCACTCGGTTACTCACTTTTTACACAAAGCTTTAAGAACTGTTCTCGGAACTCATGTTCAGCAAGCTGGATCTTATGTCGGTCCTGATAGATTACGTTTTGATTTTACTCATTTTGCTAAACTTACAGCTGATGAAATAAATCAAATAGAAACAATGGTAAATGTAAATACCAGAAAAAATTATCAATTAAAACATCATCGCAACACTCCATTTGATGAAGCAAAAAAAATGGGTGCTTTAATGTTTTTTGGCGATAAATACGGTGATAAAGTTAATGTTGTTCAGTTTGGTGATTTTTCTATGGAATTTTGCGGTGGAACTCATGTGCATAATTCATCAGAAATCGGTTTGTTTAAAATTCTTAGCGAATCATCAATCGCAAGTGGAGTACGTAGAATTGAGGCTGTGACCGGAGCTGGAGTTGAAAAGTTTATACAGTCTCAAGCAGAACAAATAAAATTATCTGAACAAAAGATTGAAGAACTTCTTGATGTTAAGAAGAAACTTGAGAAAGAAATATCCGAATTAAAAATTAAAGAAAAACTCGAACAGCTTGATCATATACTTTCTTTATCTTCAGAAGAAAAGAATATAACTATTCATAAAGGTAAAGTTCATGCGGATAATATGGATGAATTAAAATCCTTTGGTGATGAGATGCGTAATAGAATTAAAAGCGGTGTTGGAGTTTTAATAGCACAAATTGATGATAAAGTTGGCATTGTTGCCGTTGTAAGTGATGACTTAATTAAAGATAAAAAACTTAGTGCCGGAAAAATTGTTGGCGAACTTGCTAAATTAGTTGGCGGCGGCGGCGGTGGTCGTCCTCATCTAGCAACAGCCGGCGGAAAAGATGTAAATCAAATAGTCCCAGCTTTATCTAAAGTTGAAGAAATTGTTGGGAGTTCTTTATAAACAAAATGTCTAAAACAAAAATTAAATATATCTGTTCCAGCTGCGGATATGAATCTTTACGCTGGATTGGTAAATGCCCCGAGTGCGAGAGTTGGAATTCCTTTACTGAAGAAATTGTTGAGACATCTCAACGCAAAGCAAATATTTCAAAATCTAGATTCAGTTACAATAAAATTCTGGATATATCTGCAAACGAAGATGACAGAATAAAAACAGGAATAATAGAATTTGATCGTGTGCTTGGCGGAGGAATTATGCCCGGCTCTGTTATTCTTCTAGGTGGTGACCCAGGTATAGGCAAATCAACAATTGCAATGCAGGCAGCCGCAAGCATTAAAGAAAAAGTTTTATATGTAACGGGAGAAGAATCGGAAAAACAAATCAAACTCCGATCAGGCAGATTAAAAGTAAAATCAGATTCATTTTTTGTTCAAGCTGAAACTGAATTATCAAACATTCTTGGGGCAATAAAAGAAATTTCTCCCTCTGTTGTTATTATAGATTCCATTCAAACTACTTATAGAAATGAATTAGAAAACTCACCCGGAACAATTACACAGATTCGTGAATGCGCAGCAATGCTGATGGAAGAGGCGAAAAAAAATCATTACTCTGTAATTATAATTGGACACGTAACCAAAGAAGGAATGATTGCCGGACCAAAAATTCTAGAGCATATGGTTGATACTGTTTTACAGTTTGAAGGCGAATCAAATCATTCATTTAGAATTTTGCGTGCACAAAAAAACAGATTCGGAAGTACCAATGAGATTGGTGTTTTTGAAATGCGGGAAGATGGATTACGTGAAGTATCAAATCCTAGTGAGTTGTTTTTAAGTGAACGAGAAAAACAAATCCCTGGTTCTGTTGTAACTTCCAGCGTTGAAGGAAGCAGGCCGATTCTTTTAGAAGTTCAGGCATTGGTAACTCCATCAAACTTTGGATATCCGCAGCGTGTTTCAAATGGATTTGATCAAAAAAGATTGTCCATACTATTAGCAGTATTAGAAAAAAGAGCTGGTGTTCGTGCTTCTGTACATAATGTTTTTGTAAATGTTGCTGGAGGAATCCGGGTGATAGAACCTGCTGTTGATCTTGCCGTTTGTGTTAGCATTGCTTCTAGTTTGATTGATAAAGTTGTTGATAACCAAACAATTATAATTGGTGAAGTTGGTTTAGGTGGAGAAATTAGAAGTGTCGGGCACATCGAAAAAAGAATTCAGGAAGCACAAAAACTAGGTTTTAAAAATGCCATTGTTCCAACAGGAAATTTGAAAGGGATTAAGCAATCTGACAAAATAAAAGTGATTGCTGTTGAAAATGTGAAAGATGCAATTACAAAATTATTGTGATTTTTTAGATTAGATTCCAATTAGTTTAAAATAAAAGATATTAAAGCGATACTGAAAACTGAGGTTAAAAATCATCTAAATAGCATCAAGATGAGACAGAAAGCCCTATTTGGGGCTTAAAACGAATGATTAATTTTATTTTTTCTTTGTTTCTTTAAATAATAATATTATTTTATTCCCGCGTCGATCGACGTTTTTTTGTTCAATTAATTAAAGGTTCGTTTCGTGAGTACTAAATTGTTTGTAGGGAGTCTCCCCTGGTCAGCTAGCGACGAAGATTTGCAGAAGGCATTTGCCGCACATGGCAACGTTCTTTCAGCAAAAGTTGTTACCGATAAAGAGACCCGCAGATCACGAGGTTTTGGTTTCGTTGAATTCGAAACTGAATCTGAAGCCACTGCGGCTATTCAGGCACTAAATGGTTCTGAACTCAAGGGTCGTAATATCATCGTAAGTGAAGCAAAACCCAAGAAATAAGTTCTGTTTATTTCCTTTTGAAGCGCTCTTTTTAGAGCGCTTTTTTTTGCTTTTTCCTAAATGATCACAACAACGGCATATTTAAACCAACCCTGAAATTGTTACCATCTCTGTAATTCAACTTCCACATAAACTCAAGTTTAAAGGGAAGCAATCCCTGACCAAGTCCAAATCCCACTTCATAAAAAGGATGTTTAAATGATTTAACAGGATTTGTTAAAACTGCTGATGTTTCCGGTGTAATATCCGCCAGGGCAGCATTGAAGATTATAGACCACATTATCTCCCAATTTTTTAATCCTGGAATATTTAGTACTCTAAATATCTCGTCTCTAAAATCATGTGTTAGATGAAGAGTAAAAATTTTATCACCTATAATCTCATTGATGCTTAGTGTTCTGAATGTATTTGAGTTAAAAACTACATCTATATTGCCTGGCAAAGAATAGAGATCTTGGTAAGGAGTAACGCCGTCAGTTAATCTTCCATAAAGATTAATATTCATAAATGCAGATTTAAATGTTCTAATAAATGCAGAGGCTGATGCTTCATAGGTAGTAAAGTTTAATTCGCTGCCTAGAAAATCCGGATTGGAATAAGTAACATCCCCAGAAAACAAAACGTACGATCTTCCTAGCGACGTTCTTCTTCTAAAAAAACCATCTTCAATGTAATCTCTGAAATCAACATCAAAACCGATATTGAGAGAATTGATTCGGGTTTCATAGACTAAGGGGTTAACATTATATTCTTTTTCTTTATTGAAAAAAGAAAAGTCCGTATTTACAAAAGCACTTTTATCTGTTTGATTTTTAAATCGTGCTCTCATTGTTAAAACCGGAATAACTTCGCCCTCTACTCCGATTTCAAATCCTCTAGTATAATAGTAATCCCTAAACTCCTCTTTGGCTACTAATGTTACCGCAGTTGAAAGCAGTTCACCATAATTATCAGATTCTTCAAATAAAATTTTTAGTTTATTAAAAGCTCTGAATTTAACTTCCCAGGTTCTGTAATCTCCCAGCAAATATCCGGCACTAAAGTCCTGTTTAAATTTTTTATCGGAAAATCCATAAGATAATTTCAAGGAAGAATTAAATCTTCTATTAAAGGCGTCGTCAACAAAAACTCCAAAATCTAAAGCGTGTCCTTCAACGCGGGAAAAATGATACATCGCAATCGGCGCAGTTATAGAAAGGTTATCATTTAAATTTATACGAGTATCAAGAAAGGAATAATCGCTAAGAAAAGATTTAGGAATACTTTCCACACTGTCTATTCTGTTGTAAGCAATTTGTTCTTCTAATGTGTTCGGGATGGTTTGAGTGTTCTGCCAATACATTGAGTCAATATTATCAGCATCCGGAACGACGGTTACAATTGCTTTATCGAAAATGTTTTCTGAAAAATTACTATTAACAGAATAGTTGAACATTATTGTATTCAACTCAAATCCGAATCTTACCAATCCCAATAAATTTGCTTTTACAAACAATCTATAATCAACTGGCATTAAAATACCGTTATATTCATCAAACTGTTGATAGATGTTTACAGTATCAAACAGATTTCCTGTATTTGCCGCACGGTTAAGAATCAAATCAACTTTTACTAGATCAAATGTGCTGTCGGTTATAAAGATCTTTCCGGAAAAACCCGGATCAGCAGAATTATCGGGTTCAATATAAATTTGGTAAATCTTTTGATCATTTTGAGCAGTTATATTTTCAATCCTGAAGTAGTAATAATCAAGTGCATTATCTGAAATTGGTCCCGGCAAATCCCTTCCTAAAAAGTTTACATCATTCTCATAAAAATCCTGAATGAGTCTTCCCCCCGTTAAAGTATTTATTGATGGAGGAAAGTTTGCACTTTGCTTTCTTGCAAGTATAACGGATTTAAATTTATCCGACTGCTGAAAATAATTTCGACTGTGATTTTCAAGAATGCCTGCAATAATTAATTCTGTGGTATCGCTGCCACCTAGTCCAACTCCTATACTATTGTTACCAGCGGAAATTTCTTCCGTGGTTCTAACAAGTCCTTTTGTATAAGCTTCAACCACGTAGTTTTTTAATTTATTATTTCTAAGATTCTTTTTTTCTATTGCCTTGCGAATAATTTCTAAAGCAGGATTAAGACCGGGTTTTATAATTACCTCAGAAAGCACTATGTCTGTACTTTTCAAATTAAAATTGATATTGGTTTTGTTTCCATCTACATAAATTGATAAAGAATCTGAATAATATCCGATATAAGAAGCAATTAACATTACGTTAGATTTTGCGAGCTTTAGCTCAAACTCGCCATTAGAATTTGAAGATGTTCCTAGAGTTGTTTCTGCAACACGAATATTTACAAAGCTTAATGGAGTTTTAGAATTTTCATCAACAATTCTCCCTTTAATTGTAAATTGCTGAGCATTTATTATTGATGTTAAGAATATGAGATGTAATAATGTCTTAATAATCATTTTAATTTTTTTTGATTTATTGATATACAAAGCTAAAGGATTGATGATATATGAAACTATACATTCTAATATAAGGTTTAATTCAATGATTATCGGTGATGTTTATTTGATGCTAAAACAAATCTTATTGCTATTTTTATACACAAATTTTACCTAATTATTTATAAGGAAACAAAATGAAGCACATAAGAATCGGATTAGTATTTTTCATCTTTGTTATTTTATCTCAAAGCAATCTTTTCTCACAGGAATCTGAAAAAAATGAAACAGTTGATCCAAAAGTTGTTATGGAAAAGTATCTTGATGCAATTGGCGGAAGAGATGCTTTGGCAAAAGTTGAAGACAGAACAACAATTATGCGTGGTACAGCTATGGGGCAGGCTCTTACAATTATTGTAAAACAAAAAGCTCCTAACAAAATGCGCCAAGAAGTAAAAGCAGGCGGAATGGACCAAACAATTATATTTGACGGGGAAAAGGGCGTTATGAAAGCCGCAACTAAAAATGTTGATGTTACCGGAAAAGAATTAGAACAGCTTAAAATTGAAGCAACAATGGAGTTGCTCTTAGATATTGAGGGTAATGGAGTAAAACTTGATTATGAAGGAACTGAAAAGATCAATGGCAAAGATGCACACAAAATAAAAATGACACTGCCTTCAGGTATTAGATGGTTTAATTATTTTGACGCAGAATCGGGATTGAAAATTAAGGAACAAAAAGAGATGCAGACTCAAATGGGTTTGATTGAACAAGTAGTAACTTATGACAACTATACTGAAGTTGAAGGGATAAAATATCCATTTAAAATTACACAATCATTCGGCCCTCAATCTGTGGAAATGACAGTTAGCAGTGTAAAAGTAAACAAAGGACTAGCCGACGATATTTTTAAGATTACTGAATGATAAATAAAAAATACTCTGTAATTGTTTTTGATTTAGGACAAGTTCTTGTCCGATTTGATTATAAGCCCTTTGTTGAAAAAGTAAATAAGCACAAAACTGGAATTGGCGAAAAGTACATAGAGTTATACAAAAATAATTACAACATCCATCGTGATTTTGAAAAGGGAATGATATCCGAAAAAAATTTCATCGCAAGCATGCTTAATTATCTTGATTATGCAATTGATGAAGAAACATTTTGCAGATATTGGTCGGATATCTTTTCCTTTAATGAAAACGTAATTGCACTATTGCCAGAACTTAAGAAGCATTACAAACTCTATCTTGTGTCAAACACTAACTCAATTCACAAAAGATATGGGTATCAGGATTACGAATTTTTAAAACTGTTTGATCAATTATTTCTTTCGCATGAAGTTAAATTTATAAAACCTGAAGAGGAAATATATCGAATAGTTGAAAATGCTTCAGGGTTCCCTTCCAAAGAGCATATTTTTATCGATGATATTTTAGAGTATGTTGATGCTGCTAAAAGTATCGGCTGGGATGGAATTCAGTTTATTGGTTATGATGATTTGGTGAATAATTTAAAGATAAGGAATATATTATGAACGAAGTGATCAATGATATACAAGGAAGTCGTTTTTTATTGGATGTTAACGGAAAAGAAGTTTACGTTCTTTATGCTGAAGACAAAGAAACGCTCGATTTATACTCAACCTATACACCACCAAAATTACGCGGACAAGGCTTAGCAGAAAAAGTTGTTCTCGCTGCTTTTCTGTATGCTAAAGAGAAAAAATTAAAGGTTGTTGCAAGCTGCTGGTATGTGAGAAAGTTTCTGGAAAAGCACATTGAATTCCATTCGATAGTAAATCAATAGTTATTGAACATTTTCATTCCTCGCACCGAGAAATGTCAAAGGATGATAGATGATAACACTTGAGCTTAATAAAAGCTCAATCAGTTACTAATTTTTATTTCCGTAAGTTTTAAAACAAGCTTAACATCATATGATTTTTTTACAGCGAGGCGTAATCCTCGTCCCTCAGCATATTTTTTTGCAGATCTTATTTCATCAATAATTCTAACTGGCAAATCACTTTTTTCAATTACAGAAACAGCTTTATCACCAAAGACAAAGCCAATTTGAAAATAATTTTCATAAGGTGATAGAAAGAATAAGTTTCGCTTTTTGTGAAGTAGTTTAAGCGTCCAACCGATTTTCTGACCATAGAATTTCCAATCTTCATTCAAATCACAGTAGTTGGTAGTTAGTGCGGTTTTAATTTTATCCCAAAGTTTATATGATGTGCCTAGTGTATGGGCAAGCATTTGGTTATCTGGTTTTACAGATTTATCTATAAAAACGCTGCTCATTTCATTTTTCCAATATATTTTTTGAGCAAAAATTTATTATTATATAAAACTTAAATTTTAATTAGTCAAAGTTCAATTGTTCTATCAATCAATACTTTATATTTGTATCAACATTAACTATTCATATTTATTAAAATGCAGAAGAAAAAAATTTCTAAAGATTGGCTAACACATTTTGAAAAATCTGATCACCTTGAATCACCTGATTATGTGAATTCTTTAAAGTATTTTCAAAAGTTTTCCGATAATTCGGCATATGTAAAAATCAAAACTATTGGCTTGACTCCCCAAGGAAGAAAATTAAAAGTCATTATCGTTTCTAAGGATAAAGCTTTTACGCCAGAACAAGCTAAAAAATCTGGCAAAGCAATTGTGTTTATTCAAAATGGAATTCATCCAGGTGAGGTTGAAGGTAAAGATGCTTGTATGCTCTTGCTTAGAGAAATTCTTATCACAAAGGAAAAGCTATCACTTTTAGATAACACAATTTTGCTAATCATTCCTGTGCTTAATGTAGATGGACACGAAAGAATAAGTCCGTTTAACAGACCAAATCAGAGCGGACCAAAGAAAATGGGCTGGCGGACCAATGCTCTTAACTTAAATTTGAACCGCGATTATTTAAAAGCAGATTCCCCTGAAATTAGATCTTTTCTAAAACTTTTTAACGATTGGTTACCGGATTTTATGATTGATAATCACACCACAAATGGAGCTGATTATCAGTATCACGTTACATACGGGATAGAAACTCATCAAAATATTGATCGTGGTTTAATAAACTGGATTGATAAAAAATATTTGCCCCATCTTTTAGGCAATGTTGAAGGAGATGGATTTATTATTGGACCATATATGGAGTTTAAATCCGGGACAATTGAAAGTGGAATAATTGATTTGCCTGCACCTCCAAGATTATCCCACGGATATTGTGCGACACAAAACAGAATTTGTCTTCTTGTAGAAACACACAGTTTAAAACCTTTTTCCAATCGTGTTTACTCAACAAAATCAATGATGGAACATTCAATAAGTTTTGTAAATGATAATCATAAAGAATTAATTTCATTAAACAAGGAAGCAGATAGAGAAACAGTTAAATATTATTTATCTACAAAAAAGAAATTTCCATTAGTTCTTAAAGGAAATGGCAAATATGACAAATATATGTTTAAAGGATTTGAATGGTATGACGAACACAGTGAATTAACCGGATCAACTGTAAGGAAGTATACTAATAAGCCACTGGAAATTGAGATTCCGATTTTTAACAAAGCAAATTCCGAAAAGAAGATTAGTGTACCTCTTGCTTATTTAATTCCACAACAATTTTCAGAAATTATTGATGTTATAAAAACTCATCAAATAAAATTTAATGTATTAAAATCCTCAAAAAATATAAAAGTTGAAAAATACAGATTTGAAGATGTTCGGTTTGCACCAAGACCTTATGAAGGAAGACAGATACCTTCTTTTAAATGTAATGCTTTTATAGAAAAAATTGATGTTGACGCCGGAACTTTAATTGTTTACACAAATCAAAGACAGTTAAGAGTGATTGTCAATTTGTTAGAGCCGGAAGCTCCAGATTCCTTTGTTAATTGGGGATTTTTCAATGCATTCTTTGAAAGAAAAGAATATGCCGAAGCATATGTAATGGAACCATATGCAAAACAAATGATGAAAGAGGATTCTTCTATACGTAGTGAATTTTATAAAAAACTTAATGAAGATGAATCTTTTAGAAATAATGGTGGAGAAAGATTAGATTTCTTTTATAAACGATCTCCCTTTTATGACAGAGGAGAAAATATATATCCAATAATGAGGTTGATAAATAAATCAAATATTTGATTTTAATAAAATTAACATTTAAACTTTCTGTAGTAATAAACTAAGTGAAACTTACTGATCTAAGTGTCTAAACAGTGGAAACATTTACCACTAAGGCAACTTAGAAAACAGAAACACTAAGGAGAAAAATCATGTTAACAATTCTTTGCATTTCCAGTTATGAAAAAGGCTTTGACTTTATGCGTGAAGCAAAAGCGCAAGGCTGTCGAGTTGTACTTCTTACATCAAAAAGTCTTGAAAATGCAGATTGGCCAAGAGAAAGTCTGGATGAAATATTTTATATACCAGACAAAAACAAAGATTGGAATATGCAGGATGTAATTTATGGAGTAAGTTATCTTGCTCGGACTGAACAGATAGATAGAATTGTTGCGCTTGATGATTTTGACGTTGAACGTGCCGCTTCTTTAAGAGAACATTTAAGAATTGCAGGAATGGGAGATACAACTGCAAGACATTTTCGTGATAAACTTGCAATGAGAATGGTTGCAACAGAAAACGGAATCCCTGTTCCAGAATTTTGTCACATCCTAAATCATAAAAAAATAAATGAGTTTGCAGATACGATTCCATATCCTTATATGATTAAGCCGCGTTTACTTGCTGGTTCTTATGGATTAAAAAAAGTTAACAACAAACAGGAAATGTGGGATAGAATTAATTATCTCGCTGATGAACAATCATTCTTTTTAATGGAAAGATTTGTTCCAGGAAGCATCTACCACGTTGATACAATAATTAGTGAGCGTGAAGTTGTCTTTGGATTAGCAAGCAAATACGGAACTCCGCCATTTGAAGTTGCACATCAAGGCAGAGTTTTTACTAGTCAGACACTAGATAGCAAATCTGATGAAGCAAAAGAAGTTTTGGAGCTAAACAAAAAAGTTCTAAAGGCTTTAGGATTACTGCGTGGAGTTTCACATTCAGAATTCATTCGTGCTGAAGATGGGACACTTTATTTCTTAGAAACATCGGCACGTGTTGGCGGAGCTAATCTTTCTTCTCTTGTTGAAGCAGCAACTGGAATTAATCTTTGGAAAGAATGGGCAAAGATTGAAATTCTTAATGGTGAAAAAGAATATAAACTTCCAAAAGTTAAAAATGATTTTGCTGCAATACTTACTTCCTTATCAAAACAAGAATGGCCGAATCTGGAAACATATAATGATCCGGAAGTTTATTGGAGATTAAAAAAGGAATACCATGCTGGCTTGATCGTAAAATCATCTGATAAAAAGAGAATCAATCACTTACTTGATGAATATCAAAAACGATTTTATAACGATTTCTTTACCACAGCCCAAATGGCTGAAAGGCCAAGCGATTAATTTCCATACAGTAATTCTAAAGTGTCACTCTGAGCTTGTCGAAGAGTGACATATTCTTAATAAAATCTTTTATGCCAATTGTAAATTAATTGTAAAACCCGCTTTTGACATTCTCACTACCTTTCTGTTAGTGCAAATCATTTCTATTATTTAACCATAAAACTAAACGATTATATAAATAAATTTATAATGTTATGGAAATCTTAATAAAAGAAAACGAATCATTACAAACCGAAATGGCTAATAAAACTGAAGTACTGAATCAACTTGAAGGTAAAGTAAAAGAATGGATGGAAGATCATGTTGATAAAAGAAAATTATGGTTTTCAAGTGATTTTCTTCCTGCAGATGAAAAAATGAATGATGATCAGGAGGCTAATAATAAAATTCTTCGAGACCGCTCACGTGGAGTTAAAGATGAAGTTCGCGTTGCTGTTGCATTAAATCTCTTAACAGAAGAAGGTTTACCTCACTTCCACAGACTGATTGCACAGCATCTTGGTGATAGAAGCTTCTGGTCAAAATGGAATAATATGTGGACTGCAGAAGAAGATAGACACGGTGCTGCTATAAGAGATTATGTTCGTGATGCACGATTGTTCAGTTTTCGTGAAGTTGAGTTGATGCAGTTTCATTATATCGAAAGTGGTTTTAATCCTGATTGGGATAAAGATCCTTACAAGGTTTTTGTTTACACAACATTACAGGAAAGAGCGACACAGGTTTCACATAAAAACACAGGAAGACTTGCCGGGCAAGATGAGCCATTATTAAATGGTATACTTAGCAACATCGCTGCTGATGAAGCAAAGCATTATACTTTTTATAGAAATGTTTTTAAAGAAGTTCTTAAACTTGATCCAAACAGAGCAATGCTTTCTGCAGCTGACATAATGCCTGCGATTGATATGCCTGGAATTTCAATGCCGAATTTTAGAGATATGGCTGATGTGGTTAGAAGAGTTGGAATTTATGGTCCGCGTGATTATAAAAAGATTGTTGAAGAAGCAATTAAGTTTTGGGAAATTGAATTAATAACCGGACTGAATGATCTAGCACAAAAAGCGCAGGAAAAAATTCTTGCTATTCCTAAGCGATTGGAAAAAGTTGCAGAGTACATAGATAAAAGAACCGAATCAAAAACTTTTAGTTTTGATTTTATTTATAATAGAATTTTGGTGTTTGAATAAGACTCAAATTTGTCACACTGAGCGCAATCGAAGTGTGACACAACCTTAAAATAACCTATTAAACCGTTCTAGAATATTTTGCGTTATCTTCTTTACGTTCAATGTAGCCATCAAAGTTTATCGCGATGTTACGGATGAGCATTCTTCCCATATTTTTAACTTTTATTCCATCGTCAGAAATTTCAACAAGATCATCTGCGACCATTTCTTTTAAGTTGTTTAATCCCCAGGCAAAATACGTTTTAAAATCTATTTTAAATTGTTGTTCAATCGGTGCAAAGTCTAATTCAAAGTCGCACATTAATTTCATTATCACTTCTCTGCGTAGGTGATCATCTTCCGTTAGTTGATATCCTTTTGAGGTTGGAAGTTTTTCATTATCAAGGGCTGAGTAATATTCTTTTTCGGTTTTATAATTCTGTGCGTAAACATTTCTAAGCTGCGAGATAGAAGTAATTCCCATCGCATAGAGATCGGCGCCAGCATTTGTACTGTAACCCTGAAAGTTTCGGTAAAGTTTTTTCTCTTTCATAGCGATTGAAAGTTCATCATCAGGTTTTGCAAAGTGATCCATACCAATAAAATCATATCCGGCATTCGTAAGTTTTTCAATTGTCATCTTTAGAATTTCAAGCTTAATTTCTGCTACCGGAATATCTTCTGGATGAATGAGTGCCATATGTTTTTTCATCCACGGGACGTGAGCATAATTAAAAACAGCAATTCTATCAGGGTTTACTTCAATTATTTTATCAACAGTTTTTGCAAATCCTTCTATTGTTTGGAAAGGTAATCCGTAAATCAAATCAAGGTTGATACTTTGATAACCAAGTTCTCTAATCCACTGAACTGCTTGTCTTGTTATATCCTCTGGTTGAATCCTGTTTACAGCTTTTTGAACCTTTTCATCAAAATCCTGTACGCCCATGCTAATTCTGTTAAATCCATTGTTACGCAATGCTTCAAGATGTGCTTTAGTAAGTTCACGCGGATCAATTTCACAACTTACTTCAGCATTATCTTTAAAGTTAAATGATTGATTAATGTAACTTGCAAGTTCATTTATCTCATCAGGATTTAAATGTGTTGGTGTTCCTCCACCCCAATGATGCTGTGCTACTTTTCTATCCGTTAACAAATATGTTCTTGTAAGATCAATTTCTTTCTTTAGATATTTGATATATTCTTTTATTCTATCTCTGTTGCGAGTAATTATCATATTGCAGCCGCAGAAATAGCAAAGAGTATCGCAGTAAGGTAGATGGAAGTAAAGAGATAAATCAGGTAGATTTTTACCGTAATTGGTTTTCACTATTTCATTCAGATAATCTTCGTTTGTAAATGCTTCATTAAACTGCGGAGCCGTTGGATAGCTTGTGTATCGTGGGCCAGGTTTATCGTACTTTTTAAATTTTGTTAAATCTATTTCAAACATAAAATCTCCTATTGAACATCTCTTCGATGATATATAATGCTTTCTTCTTTAACATATTGCACAAGTGCTTTTACATTTTCCGGGTCTATATCGGGCAAAACACCATGACCAAGATTAAATACATGTCCATTACCATTGCCAAATGAACTTAATACATTTTCTACTTCTTTTTTAATATAAGTTTTATCCGCATACAGAACAGTTGGATCTAGATTACCTTGAAGTGCAACTTTATCACCAACTTCTTTTCTAACTTTTCCAAGATCCATTGTCCAATCAAGACCAAGCACATCTGCGCCAATGGTAGCCACTTTGCTAAGATTATAATGAACACCTTTAGCAAAGAAAATTACCGGCTCATCTTTTCTTTTTATTTGCGAAATTATCTTTTCAACGTATTGTAAAGAAAATTCCTCAAAATCTCTTTGTGAAAGTATGCCGCCCCACGTATCAAATATCTGTACCGCATTACAACCCGCTTCAATTTTTGCTGAAAGATATTCAGCGATTGTGTTTGATAACTTATCTAGAATTGAGTGGGCAAGCTCTGGGTTGTTATACAACATCTTTTTTACTTCGGAATAATTCTTTGAACCTTTACCCTCGACCATGTATGTAAGCAGTGTCCAAGGTGAACCACTAAATCCAATTAGTGGAACACGATTATCCAAATTCTTTTTTGTCAATATTACTGCATCAAGAACATATTTTAATTCTTTTGTTGGATCTATATCTTTTAATTTTTTCACATCATCTGTATTACGAATTGGATTTGGAAATACAGGACCTTTGCCTTCATTCATTTCAAGGTGCATTCCCATAGCTTCAGGAATTACAAGAATATCTGAAAACAAAATTGCAGCATCAACTCCAACTAGATCCACAGGTTGAATTGTAACCT
>CALLZX010000317.1 GCA_937858935.1 uncultured Ignavibacteriales bacterium
TTTAGATGATGCTCCTTGGCCAGCTACTAAAGAAGAGTTAATAGAGTATGCCGAACGTATCGGCGCACCCTATGAAGTTATGGAAAATCTTAAAGAGCTAGAAGATTCGGATGAACCTTATGAATCTATTGAAGACATTTGGCCTGACTATCCTTCTGATGAGGATTTTTTCTATAATGATGAGGATGAATAACATTATGGCGCCTTGAGCGCCTTTTTTTATGAGTATTTATATTGATGAAATAGCTGGAAATGATAAAGTAAAAATTATACTATCTAATATTTTACAAAGTGGAAACATTCCACATGCATTTTTATTTACAGGGGCAGATGGAGTTGGTAAAGAAAATACTGCCTTATGTTTTACTAAAGAATTAAATCATTCTAAAGAAAATCAGGACAAATCAAAATCAGTATTCTCTCTAATTGATAACCTCTCCGAACCATACATTAAATACATTTTACCGCTACCTAGAGGAAAAAGTGAAACAGAACAGAATGATCCTTACGAAAAACTTACAGAAGATGAAATTGATCAGATTAATTTAGAGTTTAAAAAGAAATCAAATAATCATTATTATAAAGTTCAGATTCCTAGGGCTAACCTTATAAAAATTAGCAGCATAAGAGATATTAAAAAATTTCTTTCTTTTAATTATGAAGATATTAAGTTTAGAATAATTCTCATTTCCCAAGCTCATTTAATGAATGAAGAATCACAGAATGCACTTCTTAAAAATTTGGAAGAACCACCGGAAGGTGTAGTTTTTATTCTTTGCACATCCTCACCTGAAAAATTACGCGAAACAATCAGATCACGGTGCTGGAAAATAAACTTTCAGCCTCTTGAAGAAAATGAATTGTTATCTATCTTGATAGAAAAATTTGAAATTGAATCTTCAATTGCAAAAGAAGTTGTGTCATTTTCAGGTGGTTCTACACAAACTGCAATATCGTTAATAGAAAACAATTTTGAAGACCTTTTAGATAAAACAATAAAAATATTAAGATATTCATTTGGAAAAAAATATCACTCTGCCTTATTGGAGTTTGAAGAGATGTTAAGTGAATCAGATCTAACAAGGATCAAATTGATAATTACTATGATAATCATTTGGCTAAATGACTATCAGAAGTATCGATCTATTGAAGGCGGCAGGTTCTACTTTTTAAAACAGATTGAGACTCTGGAAAAATTTAATGCAAAATTTCCTGATGCAGATGTTTCAGAAGTTGCTAATAAACTCGATCTCATTTCCTCATCGTTCAGAAATAACATCAACCTTAATATTGCAGTCAGTAATATTATTTTCCAACTGTCTAAACTTACTGATTCTTAATAATCAAACTTCTTTCTGATTCTTTAATATTATTTCTTTATTTTTGGTCAAAAATAAAATCAATTTCATTAAAGGACATTATGAAAAAAGTAGTTATTGTATCTGCAAAAAGAACCGCAATAGGTTCTTTTAATGGTGTGCTTTCATCTTTTTCTTCAGGGCAACTTGGAAGTTTTGCAATTAAAGCTGTTCTAGAAGATTCCAAAATTGATCTAAACTTAATTGATGAAGTTATAATGGGAAATGTGTTGATGGGTGGACAGGGACAAGCACCCGCTAGGCAGGCAGCAATATTTGCGGGATTGCCAAATAAAACTGAATGTTTAACTATAAATAAAATGTGTGGAAGCGGACTTAAATCAGTTATGCTTGCACAACAGGCAATAGCATTGGGCGATTCAGAGATTATTATTGCTGGCGGGCAAGAAAGTATGAGTAATGCCCCTTATATTTTACATAATGCACGAAATGGATATCGATTGGGGCATGGGGAAATAAAAGATTCTATTGTTTTAGACGGACTCTGGGATCCGTATAATAATATCCATATGGGAAGCTGTGCTGAATCTTGTGCTAGAGATTTTTCTTTTACACGTGAAGAGTTAGATAATTTTGCGGTTCAATCATACAAGCGCGCTATTGAAGCAAGCAATTCAGGTAGGTTTAAGGAAGAAATTTATCCAGTCAAAATATCATCAAGGACTGGAGATACTATTATTGATAAAGATGAAGAACCAGAAAAAGTAAAGTTTGATAAAATTCCTACTCTTAAACCAGTCTTTGATAAAAATGGAGTAGTAACAGCAGCAAATGCTTCAAGCATAAATGATGGAGCTGCTGCTTTATTGGTAATGAGTGAGGAAAAAGCAAAAGCGTTGGGATTGAAACCATTAGTTGAAATTATTGCTCAAGCTTCTGCAGCTAAGGCTCCGATTGAATTTACAACTGCTCCGGCAGATGCAATAAATAAAGTTTTGAAAAAAGCTGAAATGAAAATGGGAGATATTGGATTATATGAGATTAATGAAGCTTTTGCCGTCGTTTCTTTAGCTGTGAACAAATTGCTTGGGCTAACCACACAAAATGTAAATGTTATTGGAGGAGCTGTGGCGTTGGGCCATCCAATAGGCGCCAGTGGTGCAAGAATTTTAGTCACACTAATCCACGAGATGAAAAAGAAAAATGTTGAATTTGGATTAGCATCTTTATGTATAGGTGGTGGTGAGGCTTCTGCTTTAATAGTAAAAAATTGTAAGTAAAAGGAGAGACAAAAATGGATATCAAAAAAATTGCTGTTATCGGTGGTGGAACTATGGGGAATGGCATTGCACATGTCTTTGCGATGAAAGGTTTTGATGTTTTTCTAACGGAAATGAATGAGGAATTTTTTAATCGGGCATTCAAAACGATATCAGGTAATCTTGATCGGCAAATCAAAAAGCAACTAATCTCAGATGATGAAAAAATTCAAGCTCTTGAAAAGGTCCACAAGGTAATCGGATACGAAAATATCCCGACAAATGTTAATCTTGTTATCGAAGCTATCTTTGAGAACAAAGAGGCTAAACTTAATATATTTAAGTACTTAGAGAATCAATTGAATTCTGATTGTATCTTTGCTTCAAATACATCATCTATCTCAATAACAGAATTATCTGCAGGGTGTAGATCTGATAGATTTATTGGGATGCATTTTATGAATCCAGTTCCGGTTATGAAGTTGGTTGAAATAATTCGGGGGTATTCAACTTCCGATGAAACATATA
>CALLZX010000318.1 GCA_937858935.1 uncultured Ignavibacteriales bacterium
AAGATCAACAAGCAAATGTCCGGGATCAGAAAAAAGCGGAGTACCGCAATCAGAAATAAGTGCAGCTGTATTTCCTTCAAGCAATTTGAGGATTAATTCATTAGCGCTTTCATTTTCGTTGTGCTCGTTAAGTGGAAAAAGTTCTTTTTCTATTTTGTAATGGGATAATAATCTTCGCGCTTCTTTTAATTCTTCACAAATAATAAAATCACATTCTTTTAATATTCGTAATGCCCGAAGAGTTATGTCTTCATAATTTCCAATTGGAGTAGAAACGATATATAGTTTTGGTTTATTCATAAAATTTATTCAGTTCACCCTTCGACGGTGTTTATCCCGATTTATATCGGGGCTTAGGGCGACATTTAATCCTTTTGTCATACTGAGCGGAGTCGAAGTATAACACTTGCAAAAACACTTAATAATTTGTTTGAAAACTCTGGTTATTTGTGCTTAAATTTAAGCATAAATTTTATAATTAAATTCAGGCTTATGAAGCAACCAATATATTACTTCATCACAAATTTTCTCACCTCGAAAAAATTAAATCATTCAACACAAACTAACAGGTTACATTAATATGAAGACACGATTTCTTTCCCTCATTTTATTCCTGCTCACTATATCAATAGTTGCGCAGGAAAACGATCAGACATTTCTATCATTGAAGGATACGGGCGTTGAAGAGTTTATTAAACTCCATCCTGAGTATGATGGAAGAGGAACAATTATTTTAATTCTTGATACCGGCGTTGATATGGGAATTGATGGATTAACCAAAACATCAACCGGAGAAGTTAAAGTAATTGATGCACAGGATTTTACCGGACAGGGCGATATGCCTCTTGTTGAAGCTGATTTAACTGGTAAAGATGGAAAAGATGTTTTTGAGAATGAAGCAAAAGGATTTTCTGTATTTGCAGATAAAAATAAAATGCTAAAAAGTGCAGATGATAATTACTGGATAACTGTTTTGAATGAAACTCATTTGATGAATTCGGGCTCTGGTGCGCAGGACTTGAATGGCAACGGCGTTAAAGAAGATAAGTATTTTATGGTAACTTATAAAACTACCGAAGGTTACTGGGTTGTTTACTTTGATACAAATGGTAATGGTGATCTATCTGACGAAAAACCTTTAAGAAACTACAAAGAAAATTATGATGCATTTACAATTAAAAATCAAAAAGGTTTGTCTCCAATTACGCTTGCATTAAATATTTTCCCAGATGAAAAACTCATTTCACTTTACTTTGATGACGGCTCACATGGAACACATTGTGCAGGTATCGCCGCAGGATGTAATATCGGTGAGGCTGGAATAAATGGAGTTGCACCCGGGGCCAAAGTTATTGGATTAAAACTTGGTAATAATAATTATCCCGGTGGTGCAACTGTAACAGAAAGTATGAAAAAAGCTTATTTGTATGCAGATAAAATTTCTAAAGAAATGAAAGTCCCTTGCATAGTTAGTATGAGTTTTGGCGTTGGCAGTGAAATAGAAGCTCGTTCTGAATTAGAAAAATTTCTTGCTGATTTATTAACCAAAAATCCTTACTTATATGTAAGCACAAGCAACGGTAACAACGGACCAGGAATCTCTTCTGCGGGACTTCCTTCATCAAGTAGTTTTGTTTTTTCATCCGGTGCAGTTTTAACACAGGAAATTGCACGCGATAATTACGGAAATTTACTTCCTTACAATATGCTTCTTCATTTTAGTTCTCGTGGCGGAGAAGTAAGTAAGCCTGATGTAATCTCTCCCGGTGCTTGCACTTCTACTGTCCCAAATTTTAGTGGTGGAGATAAATTCTGGGGAACAAGTATGGCTTGCCCATACACTTCCGGTGTAATGGCGTTATTATTAAGCGCTGCAGAAAAAGAATTTCCCGGAGTAAAAATTCCTTCACAACTTCTCTTCAAAGTTATAAGAGAAGGTGCAGTCAAAAGAGATGAATACACTCCAATTGATCAGGGCGGCGGATATATAAATGTTATAAACTCTTATGAAATCCTTAAAAAGTATCTGAAGAATAATGAGATTTCAAAATTTGAGACTTATACTGTTTCTTCATTTGCACCAAATCAACCGGATAATAGATCCAGAAATCTTTACATCCGTGATGGATCCTTTTTAACCGGTGATGAGGTTTTTTCATTCAATGTTAAAAGAGAGAATTCCATTAAATCAGATAAGTTTTACAGAGTTTACAATTTAAAATGTGATGCTGACTGGCTTACCCTTGTGCAGAAAAAAACTTACATAAGAAATGATCAGGTTGCAACTGTTAATGTTAAAATCGATAAATCAAAAGTTAAAGAACCAGGAATGTACACAGCTAAAATTACAGCTTACCGCGATGATACCAGCAAAACTCCTGAGTTTGAATTACTTGCAACAGTTGTAATTCCTTATGAAATCAATTCATCAAACAATTACAAGATGTTTTGGAAAGATCAAACAATAAATCAAGGAATGATTAAAAGGTACTTTGTAAAAGTTCCTGCCGGACAGAACAGTATGAAAATCACTTTAAGCAGAGATGCTTCATCTAACAAATACTCCCGCTGTAAATATTTTCTATCAGACAACAATGGAATTCAGATTCATCAATCTGCTGTTCTCTACTCGGTAAACAAGGACGAAAAAATAGAAAACTATTATTACGATCTTGAACCGGGAATATATGAAATAGATATGGATGGATTTTTCTTAGCTACTGATCCATCAACTTATAATCTTGGCATTGAGTTTTTATCTTTACAAACAAATGATGCAAAAGAAGTTTCATCAAGTGATAAACGAATTGAATTGGTAAATTATTTTAATGAAACAAAAACTTATAACATTAGTTCAGAAATGCTTGGATATCAACGCAAATATAATTTAACGGTTGATGGCAACGATACTTATAAAATGCCTTTCACAATAACAAAAGGCGAAGGAACAAAAGAATTTAATTTTTCTTTAACAAAAGAAGATTTTAATAAGATCACCGATTTTGCTTATCAAATATTGGATGAGAATGGAAAAGCAGTTAACAAAGATGGATTATCTTATCGTACAGGAAGCATAACTGCTGACTTCTCCGGAGATAAAGACATAGTACAGTATGTTTTAGAAATTATTCCGGCATTTGTTAGTAAAGAGTTAAATGCAAATTTATCTGTTAATGAAATAACTTATTTTGATTCTCCTCTATCTGTAGATGTTAAAAATGCGGGTAAAACTTCATTAACACTTTATCCAAATAATATTAAGTATCTTGATTTGAATTTTTCAAAACCCGAAATCACCATTCCTGTGGATGCAAGTTTATACGGCAAAGTATATTTCAAATCGCCATCATCAGGAAAAAAAGAATATGAACTTCCAATTAACTTTAAATTCTAATAAAGGAATGTAATATGAGCGAACATCAAGGCGGACAAATAAAAGGACTTCCCGAGAATGCTTATACTGAACTTAAGCCGGGAGAAGAATACAAACCATTGATGCCTGCAGATTCTAATCCGCAGGAAATTACTGTTTACTCCGTAACTATGGGTTTGTTAATGGCAGTGTTATTTTCTGCTGCAGCTGCTTATCTCGGATTAAAAATCGGACAGGTATTTGAAGCTGCGATTCCAATTGCAATTATTGCAGTTGGTGTTTCAACTTTACTAAAGATAAAGGGATCACTCGGACAAAACGTGATTATTCAATCAATAGGACAAAACTCAGGATTGATAGTTGCTGGTGCTATTTTTACAATACCTGCTTTATACATTCTAAATCTTGAAGCACAATTCTATCAAATATTTTTGGCATCAGCTTTTGGTGGTGTGTTAGGAATGTTATTCATAATTCCTTTTAGAAAATATTTTGTAGCGGAAATGCATGGCAAGTTTCCTTTTCCTGAAGCTACAGCTACAACTGAAATTTTAGTCGCAGGTGAAAAAGGCGGCAAGCAGGCTTTAGTTCTTGTTGTTAGCGGATTGATAGGAGGCTTTTATGATTTTATCATAGCAACTTTTGGATGGTGGAGTGAAACTTTTACAACAAGAGTTTTTGGATTCGGTGAGATGCTCGCTGATAAATTTAAACTGGTTTTCAGATTAAATGTTGGCGCTGCTGTTATGGGCTTGGGTTATATTGTTGGATTAAAATATGCAGCTATAATTGCTGCAGGATCTTTTGTTTCCTGGTATCTCTTAGTTCCCATTATTTCTTACATCGGTGGTGGACTGACAGAAACATTTGGAACAGGAGCAACTAAAATAATTTCTGCTATGAGCGCTGAAGAAATCTTTAGACAGTATGTGCGCCACGTTGGTATTGGTGGTATTGCAATGGCAGGAATTATCGGAATTATTAGATCATCAAAAATTATACGAGATGCTCTTGTGCTTGCAGTTAAAGAAATATTCGAAAAAAAATCTGCCAGCAATGCTGCTAAAAGAACTCAATTAGATATTTCTATGAAAATTATTGTTGGTGGTTTAGTTATTACCGCAATATTATTATTTATTTTCTTCCAAATGGGTGTTGTTCATAACCTTGGTTGGGCCTTTGCTGGATTATTAATAGTCCTAATAATTTCATTCTTGTTTACAACTGTTGCCGCAAATGCCATTGCGATCGTTGGAACAAATCCTGTTAGCGGAATGACTTTGATGACATTAATTCTTTCTTCAATCGTACTTACTTCTGTTGGATTAAAAGGTGAATCCGGAATGATTGCAGCATTAATTATTGGCGGAGTTGTTTGCACAGCTCTGTCTATGGCTGGAGGATTTATTACGGATCTTAAAATTGGTTATTGGCTTGGCTCAACACCACGCAAACAGGAACAGTGGAAATTTTTAGGTGTTCTTGTATCTGCGTTAACAGTTGGATTTGTTATCATGATATTAAATGAAACTTATGGCTTTGTTGGTGAAGGTTCACTTGTTGCACCGCAGGCAAATGCGATGGCAGCAGTTATTCAACCTTTGATGGATCAGCAGCCGGCTCCGTGGATTCTTTACATCGTTGGCGCAATCTTAGCTTTAGTTTTAACGATGATAAAAGTTCCAGCACTTGCTTTCGCACTTGGAATGTATATTCCACTTGAACTCAACACTCCGCTTTTAGTTGGTGGATTGATTGCTCATTTTGTTTCAACAAGAAGCAAGGATGAAAAAGTTAATAATGCAAGAAGAGAACGCGGAACTTTAATTGCATCTGGATTTATTGCCGGCGGCGCTTTAATGGGAGTTATTAGTGCAATTTTAAGATGGCAAGGATTTAACTGGGTTAATCCTGCCTGGGCAGAATCACACTCAGCAGAAATTCTTGGTATTGTAATGTTTGCAGCACTTTGTGCTTATATGATTTGGGATTCTTTAAGAGGAAAACCGGAAGAAGATTAAGAGGCCCCATCTAAATCTTCAATTAAGGGGAAGACTTCAGGAGATTTGTTAAGACGCTCATAATAGAGCGTCTTTTTATTTTAAACGATCCAATCTCTGATCAATCAATTCTTTATAAAGATTTTTTGTGCCATCTTTCAAAAAACTTTCATCAATTGTTTTATTTAAAGTTTGTTGTGAAGAAAGGAATTTATTAATAATAACCTCCTTTGTTTTTTTTGTAACTCCTAATTTTTCTGCAAACAACTCAAAGTCCTTTTTGCGTATATTATTTTTTTTACCATTTAAAGTTAAGGCAAGTTCTTCCTTATCTTCTGGCATCAAGATTTTTGTTGAGAGTAAATCGTAAGCTGGAGAAAGAGTTACTTCATTATCTATATTTTTTAACAATGAAAAATTCTTCAAATGCATATCAGCATTGCCTGTAATAAAACAGAATAAGGTTAACTCAAAAAATCTTATTGCATCATTACCAGCATAATCAGAGTGTTTTAAGATTGCTTTTCCAACTTTCTCCATCGAACCGCTGTATTTTCTTTCTGTTAACATTTCTGTTATTTGCGCCATATCTTCCAGATGAAGTTTCGCCGATTTAACTCTATCAAATCTCTTACTGATATATGCAAGTTCACCTGACTTTAATCGTATCAGTGAATGTTCTGCCGTATTTATCCCCACCAATTCTGATAGATGCATCGTTAAATCTTCTACCTCCGGCATTTCAGGAAATCGTACAAATGGTGGTTTTAAAATGTAATTCCCCAATAATCCGACTATTGTTAAACGATTTTTCCCCTTTTTTTCTTTTGATATTTCAACAGATAATTTTGGTTGAACGCCTGTAAGTGTAACACTTCTACCTAAAGTTTTTACTGCAAGTTCATCTATCTCGTTTAATCCGAAATCAATCTCTGGTGGTATTTCTGTTCCAAAGAATTTTTTACTGCAACTTGGATGAAAATCTTTTTCATCATCAAGTGATAAATAGCAATACAAACATTTTTTCATTTCTTCCCTATCTCATTATCAAATGCAACAACACTTACTGCACCAATACAGTCTTTACAAAAAGTTAAAAGCAAACTCATCCTATCTCTTGGATTTATTTTCCAGTTTGTTTCTGCAATCTCCAGGAGCCAACCTTCTGGAATCAATCCATCAAAAAAAGGAAACATGGTTTTACTCTTAAATGTTTCTTTTTGTAATGGAAGTGTTAAACTAATCTGTTCTGCATATTCAGAGTTAAGATAATCGGTATCATAAGTAAAAGAATAACCTTCATCTTCTTCGGTAATGATACCTGCAAAAGTTTCTTTATAAAATACTTTTCCACTTTTCATTATTCATCCTCACTAAAACTCTTTTTTACTGGTCCAAGTTCATGACCAAACAAAAATAAAACCTGATTTACCTTATCCATTTGTAAAGTTTTTTTCCCTTGTTCAAGTTCACGAATAAATCTCAAACCAACCCCCGCACGTTCTGCAAGCTGTGGTTGAGTTAATCCAAGTTTTTTTCTTTTTTCTTTTACAAAGTCTGAAAGCTTGCTCATTTTATACCTTTACGGGTGTAATTATATTTGCTTAGAGCAAAAATATACCTGAATGGGTATAAATACAAGGATATTTTAACTTTTATACCCGAAAAGGATAAAATTAAATATTGAAATGATCTGGAGAATCGAGAATAGTTTCTACAAACCTTACCAAGATTTGAATTATTAAGTGTCTTCACTTAAAAATTTGGTCATCAAAGTAATAGAAGCAAAACACCAATTATAAAAAAGAAAATCATTATAAGATTATACTCCCAACTTCTTAGTTTCTCATTAAACGATGGTTTATAGTTTTTCTGAAATGAACTCTTTAAGTTTTGGTTTTCATATTCCCAAAAGAATAGTTCAATCACTAACATAAGACCACCTAAAAGCAAAAAAATAATACCCTTAGACATATTTTATTATTCTTTATTATTAATCAAAGAGTTCATTCTTCCAACAAATCCTTAACCTTATTTTTCAATTCACTTAACTCAACATCAAAACGTTCACCGGTTTTTCTAACTTTAACTTCACATTTGTTTTCTTTTAGTTTTTTCTCACCAATTACAACCTGGATTGGCATT
>CALLZX010000319.1 GCA_937858935.1 uncultured Ignavibacteriales bacterium
TTAACTAAATCAATAACTGAATGCCATGATGCGCCACCTGAGTGAGCCATAACCAAAGCTTTACCATCTAAAGTTCCGCCAACACAAAGTTGAGTTGTTCCCCAACCAAGTGATTGAGCTGGAGCAAAAGCTTTAAATGCATCGATAGGTGCACCAAAAGCACTATATCCAAATGCAATATATCTTGCAACAGCAGCAGCGTTATCTCTAACCATTCCAACAAAGAATGGGTCTAAATCGCCAGTAGCATCAATGTCAGCTAAAGAAATCATTTTAGGAATAACATTATTACCACCGTAATCATAATCGGTTGTAATGAAAGTCTCACCAATTAAAGTAGTACCTTCAATCGAGTTGGATTGAGAATTAGGTGCCTGATAATTCAAATCAGGAACAATCATTTTCTCATTACCAACACTACGCTCCTGAGCAAAGGCTACACTAATAAAAGCCAAAGCCAAGAACAAAACGGAAATTTTTTTGATCATAACGATCTCCTTTTGTGTTAAGTGTTTTTTGGTTAGTTAAATTAATTGAATGTAAAAAAAATCATTGTTTTTTATTTATCTCAAAATTCTTTGTCAAATTACTATTGTTTGCGATTTTAGTCAAGAAATTAAACTTTATTTATTTGCTGTTGTGAAATAATATTTTTTGCTAATAATGTCAAGAGATTCTATTTTCCGATTATCATCATTAGAGTCCATAAATAAAATTTTTAATTTACGGCTCTTGAAAAAAATTAACAATATTATCCGAATTTAGAATTACATGGCAGCTTCAAGTTTTTGTTTTAACTGAACTTTAGGAACAGCGCCAATAATAGTATCAACTACTTTTCCACCCTTAAAAATCAATACTGTGGGAATACTTCTTACGCCGTATTTAATAGCACTTTCTTGATTGTTATCAACGTCAAGTTTTCCAATTTTTGCTTTACCTTCAAATTCGCCTGCAAGTTCTTCAACAAAAGGAGCTATCATTTTACATGGACCGCACCATACAGCCCAAAAATCTACAAGCACCGCTTTGTCTGACTGCAACACTTCTGTACTAAAATTTTGATCTGTGAATTCCATTGGTTTCATTTTAAATCCTTAAAAATTATTTGTAACTATAATAAAAGTGATTAAGATTTTTTTCCTTGCCCAACATAGTTAACTATATCTTCTCCGCCGTCTGCATGAATCAAACCACCGGAAATCCATTCACCACCTTCTTTACAAAGCAGTGAAATTACTTTTGCTACATCCTCCGGAGTTGTTAATCTTCCATGCGGATTTTTTCTTTGTGCGATTTCGATCATATCTAAGTTACCTGGAATTTTGCGTAGTGCAGGTGTGTCTGTTACACCCGCCATTATTGAATTAACTGATGCTCCAAATTTACTTCCAAGTTCAACAGATAATTGTCTTACATGAGATTCTAATGCAGATTTTGCAGCAGATACTGCCCCATAATATGGAATAGCTGAATGACTGCCTGAACTAGTCATCGCAAATATTCTAGCACTTTGAGAAAGCATATTATTAGCAACGACATCCTGAACCCAGTAAACAAGTGAGTGTGCCATTACATCTAATGTCATTTCCATTTGAGCTTTGGTAATTGCCTGTTCGGTTTCACTAGGCACAAATGGTTTAAGTGTACCAAATGCAAGTGAGTGCATAATAACTTTAACTAATGGATTTCCGTTTAGTAAAGATTTAATCTCAGAAATAATCTCATTTCTTTTAAATTCATCGGCAGCATTGGCATTATAAAATATCGCTTCAACGCCAGATGCTTTTATTTCTTTCATTATTCTTTCAACATTAGGCATAGTAGCCTGTCGATCTAAGTGAACGCCAAGAATATTAAATCCGTCCTTTGCTAATCTTAATGCGGTAGCTTCTCCAAATCCGGATGAGGCACCTAAAATCAAAGCCCAGAATTCTTGTTTATCGTTACGTCTCATTTAAATGTTTTCCTATAGTTTTATGTTTATAACGGGAACAATAATACAAAATCGCACAAAGTGAAACAACAAAGAATAATCTTGAATTTACTTGGCTTTTAATATCACACATTCTTCACCAAATATTTCTGAAAGCGATTTTAACAGTTCATTTGTTATTTTTATACGGATTTCCTGAAGTGAAAATAATTTTCCTTTATCATTTCCATTTTCAGTTAGATTTATAAACACAGGAATATTTCCTTCATGGTTCAATAAAATACTTTTTAGTTCTATAAGCTTTTCTGATGAAATTTTTTCTTTACTTATTTGTAGTTTTAAACTTTCCGTAAGTTCATTCGCAATTTTTTTCATTGGAATAACTTTATTCACTTGCATCTTTACAGCATCCCCGCTGCTTTCAAGAGTACCAATCGCAAATACCGGTTCCTCATCTTCTACAAATTTTCCAAATTCATCATACGCTTTTGAGAACATCAGACATTCGCAGCTTCCGGTTAGATCATCAAGTTTAAAGAAAGCCATTGTTCTGCCGGCTTTATCATACTTAGTTTTAAGTTCTGTTACAACACCACAAACTCTAACATCACTTTTTTCAATTACATCCTCTGTTTCACCAAGATGGATCGTAGCAAAAGAATTAAACTCTAATTCATATCTTCTCAGCGGATGATCTGTTAAATAAAATCCAATTACTTTTCTTTCCTGCGCAAGAAATTCTTTTTCAGTCCACGGTTTTACATTTGGTAAATCAGGTTCTTTAAGTTGAACTTCCTCAGCTTCACCAAATAATGAATCACTCGAAAGCATTTTTGAGTTTTGGATTTTGTGCGCGTAGTCTAATGCCAATTCAACAACTTCAAAAAGCTGTGCACGATTTTTATTCATCGAATAAAATGCACCGGCAAGAACCAATCCTTCTAATGCCCGCTTTGATACAATTCTGTTATCGGTATTTGCACAAAAATCATAGATAGTTTTAAAGTCTCTGCCAAGATTATTTCTTGCATTAATAATTTCTTTAACTGCAGGAACGCCAACATTTTTAATTGCAGACATTCCAAATTTTATTTTCCCGTTCTCAGCTTCAAAATGTAAAGATGGATTGTTTACATCGGGAGGAAGAACTTCAATTTTCAGTTTGCGGCAATCATCAAGAAACTTTGTTACTTTATCTGTGTTTTCAAATTCGTTTTTTAAGTTGGCGGCTAAAAACTCTGCGGGATAATGCGCTTTTAGATAAGCTGTTTGATACGCAATAAAACTATAAGCGACAGCATGACTTTTATTAAATCCGTAGTTCGCAAATTTGAAAATGGTTTCAAAAATTTCATTTGCATTTTTTTTATCCACGCCGTTTTTAATTGCGCCATCAACAAAAACTATTTTTTGATCTTCCATTACTTTCAGATCTTTTTTACCCATTGCTCTTCTAAGCAGATCAGCATCAGCCAAACTCATTCCGCCAACTTTATTTGCAAGCTGTATTACCTGTTCCTGGTAAACTATAATTCCGTAAGTCTCTTTTAAGATTGGTTCAAGAATTTGATGAGAGTATTTAACTTCTTTTCTGCCGAACTTTCTATCGATAAAATCATCAATAAACTCCATTGGACCCGGGCGATACAAAGCGTTCATCGCAGCAAGATCATTTAAACTAGTTGGATGTAGCTGCTTTAGATACTCACGCATAGGGCCAGATTCAAACTGGAACACGCCGGTTGTTTGTCCTTTTGCAAAAAGTGCAAAAGTCTTTTCGTCATCAAGCGGTACATCATCAATATCAATATCTACATTATGATTTTTTTTAATCATATCAATTGCATCGCGAATAATTGTTAACGTACGAAGACCAAGAAAATCCATTTTTAACAATCCGGCATTTTCTATATCCTTCATTGTGTACTGAGTAACGATATCCTGCTGGGATACAGCATTTGCGAGCGGCACATATTTACTAACTTCATCCGGTGCAATAACAACTCCAGCAGCATGCTTAGAAGCATTTCGATTCATTCCTTCAAGCACTCTAGCATACTTAATAAGATTTTGAATATCAGTTTCGTTTGATTCTTTTACCCATTTCAAATCAGGCACTTCTGCCAA
>CALLZX010000320.1 GCA_937858935.1 uncultured Ignavibacteriales bacterium
TTTAATAAACAGTAAAAAATACCTGCAATTATTACACTACCTGTAATAATTTCTTACTAATTTGCAAAAACCTTATCAATTATTAAAAGAACGCTTACAAATACTCGCTTACGTTCCATTAAGTATAAAAATCTGTGCCAATTATTAATTAGCCGTCAATTAGGGGATCAAAACGGTTAAAGATTTGTGAGAAAAACTTACTGAAATGTAAATTATATCGGTAAAATATACCGAAAATCGGAGCCATTATCATATTGTGTTGGACTAAAATTCAATCCAACATCGTTATTTATCTTATCTTTATATGCAATTCTTTCAATTGATTTTCATCAACCGTGGAAGGAGAATCATCCATTAATGAAATTGCGCTAGCTGTTTTAGGGAATGCAATAACATCACGAATCGAATGTTCACCAGCAAATATCATCGCCATTCTATCAAATCCAAACGCAATTCCACCATGTGGTGGTGCACCATACTTAAACGCATTCATTAAAAAGCCAAATTTATATTGTGCTTCTTCGTCTGAAATTCCAAGAGCTTGAAACATTTTAGATTGTAAATCTGAATTGTGAATTCTAATACTTCCGCCAGCAATTTCGCTTCCGTTTAGCACTAAATCGTATGCACGAGCCTTAACTTTGCCCGGATTCGACGACATTAATGGTATATCTTCTACTCTTGGGGATGTAAAAGGGTGGTGCATTGCGTAAAATCTACCTGAGTCCTCATCCCATTCAAATAATGGAAAATCTGTTACCCAAAGTAATTTTGGATCAGAATCTTCTTTAATAAGATTTAATCTCTTGGCCATTTCTAATCTTAACGCGCCCATTGTGTTAAGAGTTTTTAATTTTGGTCCACTTAGGATAAAAATCAAATCGCCGGGTTTTGCTTCAAGTGATTTAGTAAGATTTTGTTTTTCTTCATCACTAAAGAATTTCATTGTTGGTGATTCAAGTTCATTTTCTTTTACTCTAATCCAAATTAATCCTTTAGCACCATGTCCTTTTACAAAATCTGTAAGAACATCTAATTGATTACGTGTGTAATCACCACAGCCTGGAGCTAATAATCCTGTAATAACTCCTTTTGCATCGACGGCATCTTTAAATACTTTAAATCCTGTATTATTGAATAGATCGTTTAGAGTTTTCATTTCAAGATCAAAACGTACATCAGGTTTATCACTCCCATATTTTTCCATCGCTTCATCAAAGGATAATCTTGGAAGAGGAATTTGAAGATCACGACTCCAAACTTGCTTAAAGAATCGTTTCATTAATCCTTCAACTATCAGAAAGATATCTTCCTGGTCAACAAAAGACATTTCAACATCTATCTGTGTAAATTCCAACTGTCTGTCTGCACGCAAATCTTCATCTCTAAAACATTTTACGATTTGAAAATAACGATCCATTCCCGCAACCATAAGTAATTGCTTGTAAGTTTGTGGTGATTGCGGAAGAGCATAAAATTTTCCCTTGTGCATTCTACTTGGAACAAGAAAATCTCTTGCCCCTTCCGGAGTACTTTTCATTAGTACAGGAGTTTCTACTTCCACAAAACCATTTTCATCAAAATACTGGCGGGTGATCTGAGCCATTTTGTGTCTTAAAATCAAGCTCTTTTGAAGTTTTGGTCTTCTTAAATCCAAATATCGATATTTTAATCTTAAGTCTTCGTGAGTATCAATATCATCTTTAATTGCAAACGGCGGAGTTTCAGCTTCATTTAGGATCACAAGATTATTCACCATCACATCAATATGCCCGGTTGCAAGATCAGAATTATCCGTATCAGCAGGACGCTTACGAACAACACCTTCTATCGCAATTACAAATTCACTTCTTAAATTTTTTGCTAAAGTATGAGCATGTTCATTAAATGTTGGTTCAAATACGACTTGTGTAATCCCGTGTCTGTCACGCACCTCAATAAAAATAACTCCACCCAGATCTCTTCTTCTATCAACCCAGCCGTTTAGTACAACATTTTCTCCAATATTTGATTCGCGTAATTCACCGCAAGTATGTGTTCTTCTTTTAAATTGCATAATGCTCTAAGTAACTCCTAAATGAATTTGAGAGCTAAAAATAACTAAATGATTAAGGGCAATCAAATGCAGATTGATTTATATTGTAAGTGCAATTAATAAAGATTTGAAAATATTATGAATACAGTAGAACTTATCCGTAAAAAAAGAAACAAAGAGAGTCTCTCTAA
>CALLZX010000321.1 GCA_937858935.1 uncultured Ignavibacteriales bacterium
CCTCATAAAATGTATGCGAAACATCCACAACATGAAATATTATGTCTGCTTCTCGCACTTCGCTAAGAGTACTTTTAAAAGATGCGATAAGCTGCGGTGGTAGTTTTCGAATGAATCCAACTGTGTCACTTATTAATATTTTTTCTGTATCGTGAACCTCAAGTGAACGTGTTGTGGAATCCAATGTCGCGAACAATTTATCTTCAGCAAAAACATCTGAACTTGTTAATAGATTAAACAAAGTAGATTTGCCGGCATTAGTATATCCTGCAATTGCAATTCTTGTTGAATTTTTTCTTCCAGCACTTTGTGTAATTCTGTGATTTTCAATTTCAGTAAGTTTTTCTTTGAGATGAGAAATTCTAGTACGAATGATTCGTCTATCAGTTTCAATCTGAGTTTCACCGGGACCTTTGGTTCCAATTCCACCATACTGTTTTGATAAGTGAGTCCAGGCGCGAGTTAATCTTGGTAAAAGATATTGAAGTTGCGCAAGTTCAACCTGAGTTTTTGCTTCTTTACTTTTAGCGCGTGATGCAAATATATCAAGTATAAGTCCGCTTCTATCAATAACTTTTCTTTTAAAAAGATCCGAAAGATTTCTTACCTGAACAGGACTTAAATCATCATCAAAAATAATTATGTTGATGTCGTTCAGCTCAACAAGTTGAGCAAGTTCTTCCGCTTTGCCTTTGCCAATGTAGTATGCAGAATCCATTCTTGATTTACTTTGAATGATCTTAAAAACTGTTTCTGCTCCCGCTGTATTAGCAAGTTCTTCAAGCTCTGCAAGATGTTCTTCAACAACTTCTTTGCTGTATGCTTTGGTATCAAGTGCAACGAGCATTGCTCGTTCAACTACTTTTTTTGTTATTTCTATCATAATATATTTTTCTGTCCGTCATTGCGAATAAGTCTTCGAGTGAAGCAATCTATTTATTCGTTAGATTGCTTCGTCCCGATGGGACTCGCAATGACGTTACTGGATTCCTTCCAAATCTTTTTTTGCATTTCTTGCAATTGTCAATTCAATTAATGCAAGTATTATGGCAATTAGTAAAAAATATCTCCACAACTCAGAACCAAATCTTGCCTGCATAATTTTTTCTGTTATGTTGCTTTCTTTATCTATAGATACATACTTACCGGCAAATTTAATTTGTTCAAGATAATTCTCAAACTCCGATTCATCGGCGTATTCTGTTATTGATTCCGTCGGATCGGAATTTATTGAAATATTTTCAAACTGATTATCACCAGAATAAAATTTATACGATCCGGAAATATTTGTATTTGAATAAGCCAAATAATCGTTTCTCAAATTCTCACTAAGATTTATAAACTCATCAGATTTATCTGGTCTTAAAATTTTAGTTTGTGATACATTAGTGTTCTTCAAATTAATATTTACTTCATCACCAGCAAGAAAAATATTCTCATCTCTTTCTTTGGATGAAAGATAGGCTACTGATTTGTTTATCAAAGGAGCAAAAATACTTTTGATCGGAAAATCACTCCAGTTTAAAACCGGTGCAGAATTAAATACAAATACTTTTCCCTTTCCAACCTTATATTCGCTTAAAAAGGAAGAACCATCAACCAAAGAAATTATTTGATTACCGGGTGATGTTAATTTATAGTAAGCATAAAGTTCAGGTGATTCATATTTTTTCTTATCATCATTCTGGAAAATATTTTGGAAAACCGGATGATTAAAATCAGTTTTATCAAACTTAATTTTCAAATCACTTGTGTTTACTTTTCCTACAAATGTAGAGTTAATTCTTAATCCTAACTGAGAAAATAGTTGATTTAATCTAACAGCATCTTGATTTGATGACGGAAATAAAATCACTCCGCCGCCATTTTGCACAAAGTTTTTTAACCGCTCAATCCCGGAAGTGATATTATTTGCTGAGATAATAATTGTTTGATATTTATTTAACTGCTGAGATGTTAATTGGCTTAAACTCTTTCTTTCAATCTGATATTTTTCCTGTCCTCCTGTTTGTAGAGCGAGATCTACATAAGTCAAATCATTTTGGTTTTCAGTAAATAGTCCGATAGATATTTTTTCTGATATAAATAAACTTGCAAATCGCTTGTTATCCTGTTCAATTTCATCGGTTTCAATTTCTGCAACAACATCAATA
>CALLZX010000322.1 GCA_937858935.1 uncultured Ignavibacteriales bacterium
ACAATCAAATAGTGCTTGAGCTGGCTAACATATCATCAACAGAATCAGCATATAACCTTGAAGTTAAACTTATCAAGAACTCAAAAAACTTAAACTTCAATCAAACAGAAAAAATGATTGAGAATATAACTCAAGGTGAAGAAACAGATGCAACTTTTACCTTTGATGTTGAATATAACATCGGGAAAACAGAAGCAGACACTATTGAGTTTATGATCACTGACAACAAAAGTGTTTATCTGGCAAAACAATTTATCTTACAATACACATTTCCAACTGAATACAAGCTGGAACAGAATTATCCAAATCCATTTAATCCAGCAACAAAGATTCGTTATAGCATTCCAAATGTCACCCTGAGCGAAGTCGAAGGGTCTCGAGTGGTTCTTAAAGTCTATGATATTCTTGGCAACGAAGTAACAACACTCATCAATGAACAAAAAGAACCAGGATATTATGAGGTAGAATTCTCTGCATCCAGTTTTGCAAGCGGAGTTTATATTTATCGTTTGCAGGCTGGTCAATTTGTTTCAACTAAGAAGATGATGGTACTAAAGTAAATTTTAACTTAAGCATAAATTCCTGGGAATGATTCTAAAATAGGTTTTATTGGATTTTTATCGCTATTTCAAAGATTTACTTAAAAATCTGTTCCAAACATTTTCTTGGTTATCATAATAATTAATCCTATTTTTGGCTTAGTGATTCGCCCCGTTGAGGGCGTTTTTTGTTAGTATGGATATAATAAAAGAAAATATAGTTCGAATTTCTAATGAAATCGCAGAAAAGTTAAATTTTTTTGTGATCGATATTACTTTTAGAGGCGACAACAGGAAAAAGATAATTGAGGTTTTTGTTGATGCCGAAAAAAACATCGATGCCGATAATCTTGCTGAGATAAGCCGCGAAATTAATTCCATTATAGAAGATCAGGATATTATTCAACAAGCTTACAGACTTGATGTTTCTACTCCCGGTGTTGATAGACCGCTTAAATTTTTAAAACAATTTCCAAAGCATATCAACAGAAATTTTGAAATTACTTATAAGACCGGGGAAGAGACCAGAACTATTACCGGAAAATTATTGTCCGTGGAAAGAGAAGAGTTAACTTTTCTTTCTGATAAAAAAGAAGTTTTAATCGAATTTAAAAACATAACAACTGCAAAAGTTATAATTAGTTTTTCTTAGAAGAGGAGAAAGTAAATGAACTATGATATTGTCGAATCCTTTGCACAGATGGTGAGGGAAAAAGGCATTGATAAAGACGTACTCGGCGGCATACTCGAGGAAATATTTGGATTGCTCGTAAAGAAAAAATACGGCGAGGAAGCTAAGTTTGATGTAGTTGTTAATATGGATAGAGGCGATATTGAGATATTTCTTGAAAGAGAAATCGTGGATGTTGTTGAAGATCCCAACAGACATATAAGTATTGATGAAGTAAATAAAAAAGGCAACCAGGACGATCTTGAAGTCGGAGAAGATTTTGTTGAAAAGATTGAACTTGCATCTTTAGGAAGAAGACTTGTTGTACTTGCTAAACAAAGTTTAAATCAGAAAATACGTGAGCTTGAAAAAGAAATTATCTACAACGAATACAATGAACTGCTTGGTGAAATTGTTGTAGGTGATATTTATCAGATAAGAAAAAATGATATTCTTGTTAATCATAATAAGAATGAATTGATACTTCCTCGCAACGAGCAGATTCCTTTTGAGAAATACAAAAAGGGAGAAACGATAAGAGCTATCGTTAAGGAAGTAAGAAAAGGCAACAGCGGACCGGTAATAGTTATCTCAAGATCAGACAATATGTTTTTAAGAAGATTGTTTGAAATTGAAATTCCAGAAATTTATGACGGTATAATTGAAATAAAATCTATTGCACGCGAACCAGGTGAAAGAGCAAAGATTGCAGTTGAATCTCAGGATTCAAGGATTGATGCTGTTGGTGCCTGCGTTGGTATGAAAGGCGTTAGAATCCACGCAATTGTACGCGAGCTTAACAATGAGAATATAGATGTTGTTAGTTATTCTGATGATCCTATAATTTTCATACAGAAATCATTAGCTCCGGCAAAGCTAAAGAAAATAGAATTAGATGAAGATGAGAAAAAAGCAATCGTAACAGCAGACAGTGATCAGGTTTCACTTATCGTTGGCAGAAACGGTGTTAATATTAGATTAGCTATGAGATTAACCGGTTATGAAATTGAAATCTTACGTGAAGAAAAACCATTTGAAGAATATGAAGAAGATATTGAGTTAATCGATATTAAAGAAGAACTTGGTGCTGAAGTTTATGAGATACTTATCAATCACAGATATGATACCGCTATTGAAGTATTGACTGCGGGACCTGAAAAGTTAAAAGAGATTGAAGAGTTTGATGCTGAGAAGATTGAGGAAATCTTAGAAATAATTAAATCGCAGTTTGAAGAAGAGGAATAGCCTAAGAAAAGGTAACTAATAAATGTCTGAAACAAAATCGCCCAAAATTAGATTATATAAGTTCGCAGCAGAGATCAATCTTTCTTCGGAAAATCTTATTGAATTTCTGAAAACTAAAGGACATGAGGTCAAATCTCATCAATCTATTCTTACAGAAGAAATGGTTACAGAGATTAATGCTCACTTTAAAAAGGATATAGAAAAAGCTGAACAGCATTATAAGAAAATTGCAGAGTTCAATAAGAAACGTGCTGATAAAACTGAAAAAGACGAAAAAGTACTTAAGATAGAAGAAGAGCCTGTTCAGGAAGAGGAAGTAAAGGAAATTGTAATTACTGATGTTCCTGTTGAGGAAGAAGTTCAGCCTGTTGAAGAGATAAGCGTTATTGAAGAAGTAGTAGTGCCTGCAGCAGAAGTAATTGTTGAAAAAGAACCTGAAGTAGTTGTTCCCGAAAAACCAGTTGTTCCTCCAGTACCTGAAAAATTTGTTTCACCAAAGAATACAGAAGCAGGTAAAAAAAGAGGATTAACTGTTGTTGGTAAAATGGATTTGGGTGAAGACAAAAAAACAAAACCTCAGGTTAAGAGACTTCCAGTTACACAAAAAGCACCGGACAGTAAGCCCGAAACAACTGAAACATCTGCTGATGCTATAAAGAAAAAGAAAAGACCTAAGACTAAAAAGAAAACTACCACAGAGGTTACTCCTGAAGAAACACCGGTAGCTAAAAAAAGAAAACGCGTTAAGAAGTTTGAAATCGATGAGAAAGATGTTAAAGCCGCGATAAAGAAAACCATGTTGAGTATGGATGATACAGCAACAACCAACAGAGCTTCATCCAGAAAAAAGAAAAGACGAGAAAGAGAAGCTGAAGAAGAAAGATTAGAAGAATTAAGGACTTTAGATAAAAACATTATTAGAGTTAATGAGTTTATAGCTGTAAGTGAACTAGCTAATCTTATGGAAGTTCCAGTTGGCGATGTAATTTCCAAGTGTATAGGTCTTGGATTAATGGTTTCAATTAATCAAAGACTTGATGTTGAAAACATTACACTTGTTGCTGATGAGTTTGGTTTTGAAGTAGAGTTTCAAAAAGAATATACAGCCGAAGTACTTGAAGATATTGAAGACGAGGAAGAAGATTTACAAACAAGACCACCAGTTGTTACAATTATGGGTCACGTTGATCATGGTAAAACATCACTTCTTGATTATATAAGAAGAACAAATGTTGTGGCGGGTGAATCCGGCGGTATTACTCAGCATATTGGTGCATACAGAGTTGATATTGGTGCTGGAAAACAAATTGCTTTTCTAGATACCCCTGGTCACGAAGCATTTACTGCAATGAGAGCACGCGGTGCTCAGTTGACGGATATTGTTGTTCTTGTTGTAGCTGCTGATGATGCGGTAATGCCTCAAACAGTTGAAGCCTTAAATCATGCGCAGGCCGCAGGTGTGCCTATAATTATTGCAATAAATAAAATTGATAAACCTGGTGCGAATCCTGATAAAATTAAACAGCAGATGGCTGATAGAAATGTTCTTGTTGAAGACTGGGGCGGAAAATATCAGTGCGTTCATCTATCTGCAAAAACAGGATTGAATGTTGATTTACTTCTTGAAAAGATTGTGCTTGAAGCTGACTTGTTAGATCTCAAAGCTAATCCGGATAGATTAACTCGTGGTGCCGTAGTTGAAGCAGAATTAGATAAAGGACGCGGTATAACTGCAACAATTCTTGTTCAAAAAGGAACATTAAGAATTGGCGATCCATTTGTCGCAGGAATTCATCACGGAAAAGTTAGAGCGATGTTTGATGAAAGAGGAAACAAAGTAAAAGAAGCTCCTCCATCAACCCCGGTACTTGTGCTTGGGTTTGAAGGCGCACCGCAGGCGGGCGATACTTTTATTGTTCTTGAATCAGAACGTGAAGCACGAGAAATAAGTTTGAAGAGACAGCAGTTAAAAAGAGAACAAGATCAGAAACAAATTCATCATATCACTCTTGATGAACTTGCTAAACAAATTAGTATTGGCGGAGTTAAAGAACTTGCACTCATCGTTAAAGGCGATGTGGATGGTTCTGTTGAAGCACTTTCCGATTCGTTGATGAAACTCAGCAATCAGGAAGTTATTGTTCGCGTTATACATAAGGGTGTGGGTGGAATTTCCGAAAGTGATGTTCTTCTTGCTGCAGCATCAAATGCAATTATAATCGGTTTCCACGTTCGTCCGAATATCAATGCAAGAAAGCTTGCGGAAAATCAAAAAGTAGATATTAGACTTTACAGCGTTATTTACAATGCCATTAGTGAAGTTAAATCAGCATTAGAAGGATTATTATCTCCATTAATTTCTGAAGAAGTAACAGGAACAATTGAAATCCGTGATACTTTCAAAGTTCCAAAATCCGGAACAGTTGCCGGATGTTATGTGCTTGACGGCAAGATTACCAGAAATAATAAGATCAGATTGATTCGTGATGGAATTGTAATCCACGAAGGTGGTATTGGTAACTTAAGAAGATTCAAAGATGATGTTAAAGAAGTTGATGCCGGTTATGAATGCGGATTGAACATCGAAAACTTTAATGATATAAAAGTAGGCGATATTATCGAAGCATTTAAACTTATAGAAACAAAGAAAACATTAGCGTAATTATTTTTAGATCGAGTGGAAAATAAATGTCTCATAGAATCGACAAAGTTGAACATCTTATTAAAGAAGAGATTAGTCTTATTTTCCTGCATAAGCTTTCTCATGTAGATCTCGGATTTATAACAATTACAAATGTAAGAGTTAGTCCCGATCTTAAATTGGCAAAAATTTATTTATCAGTATTTGAAAAAGAAAAGAGAGAACTTGTTCTTAGCAAGATTGAAGATAAGAAAGGATTTATAAGATCCGAATTAGCACACAGGATAAGAATTAAATTTATACCTGAACTAAAATTTTTTATTGATGATACGCTTGATTACGTTGAAAAGATAGAAGGATTGATTAAGAAAATACACGAAAATGATGATAACAAAACAAACGAAGGATCCTCAGAATCTTGATTATTTAGCCGGGCAGGTTTTACTGATAGATAAGCCTGTAAACTGGACCTCGTTTAATGTTGTAAGTCGTGTTAGAAGATTAACAAAAGTTAAAAAAGTGGGGCACGCAGGAACTCTTGACCCGCTTGCAACGGGATTACTTATCGTTTGCACGGGTAAGAAAACTAAAGAGATTTCTGAATATCAAGCCCAAAGAAAAAAATATACTGGAATAATTACTCTCGGTAAATCTTCGCCTTCAATGGATTTGGCAACTGAAATTACTGAAAAAGTTTTGCCGGAAGATTTAAGTGAAGAAAGAATTCTTTCAGCCAGAAATAAGTTCTTAGGAAATATTGAACAAATTCCGCCAATGTTTTCGGCGTTAAAGCATAAAGGCAAAGCTCTTTATAAGCTTGCACGAGCCGGAAAAGAAGTTGAGAGGGCACCAAGGCAAGTAGAAATATTTTCGTTTGATATAACAAAAGTTCAATTGCCGGATATACATTTTGAAATTACATGTTCTAAAGGAACATATATAAGAGTTATTGCTGATGATTTTGGGAAAGAACTAGGATGTGGTGGGATTTTAAGTTTGCTGAGAAGAACTGAAATTGGTGATTATAAAGTTGAGGATGCTTGTGATTTGGAAGAGTTAACAACAAAATTTAATTTAGTTCAGAATCAGCAGCAAAATTGAGTTAGCAGTACAGAAATGAAAAGGATTTTTAATTAGTTATCGCGATGAAATTATAGATGCAAGTTTTTGATAGTATTAAAGATTTAACAAAGAATAAAAATACTATTCTTACTCTTGGCACATTTGATGGAATTCATCCCGGTCATTTGAAAATAATTGATAAGCTGGTTGACTGTTCAAAAGAAAAGGGCTGCAGAAATGTTGTTATTACATTTCATCCGCACCCGAGAACAATATTGGGTTCAGGTAACAATGTTAAAATGCTGACAACTCAGGAAGAGAGAAGAGCGCTTCTTGAAAAACATGGAGTTGAAAATTTTTTAACAATAAATTTTACAAAAAAATTTGCATCACTTACTGCTGAAGAATTTATTTATGACTATCTGGTAAATGGAATTGGCTTAAGTGAAATAGTCCTTGGACATGATCATCATTTTGGAAAAGGCAGAAGCGGAAATGTTGAGCTTCTAAAAAATATTGGGGCAAAAGAAAAATTTTCTGTTACAACAGTTGATGCTTTTTACGTCAATGATGAAGTTGTTAGCAGTACAAAAATAAGAAATGCTTTAATAGATGGTGATCTTAAAAAAGCGAATAGTCTACTTGGCAGAAATTATTCTTTTAGCGGAACTGTAATTGGCGGAGATAAACGGGGAAGAGAACTTGGTTTTCCAACTGCAAACATAAAATTATCATCGCAGGAAAAATTACTTCCGGCAATTGGTATTTATGCTGTTAGAGTTCTTCTAGGAAACGAAACACATATTGGTCTTTTAAGTATTGGTAAGCGCCCAACATTTTATAACGCAGGTGAACTTGTTACAGAGACATATATATATAACTTCAATCGTGAAATTTATGGTGAAGTTGTAACAATTGAATTGGTTGAGCGACTTCGTGGAGAAGAAAAATTTAATTCTGCAGAAGAATTGATCAACCAGATGAACAAAGACAAAGAAAATGGATTGAAAATTTTTAATGAACTAAATAATTAATTCCGGTTGGTTCTGGAATTATATCGTACAAATAAATAAAGGATAGATAAAATGACAAAAGAAGAAAAATTAGAGATCATCTCTAAATTCGGAAAAGACTCAAACGATTCAGGAAAATCTGAAGTGCAGATTGCACTGCTTACAAAAAGAATCAATGATCTTACTTCACACTTTGATGCTCACAAAAAAGATCATCACTCTAGAAGAGGATTAATGATGATGGTTGGTAAGAGAAGAAGACTTCTTGATTATTTAATAAAAAAAGATATTGCACGATACAGAGCGATAATAAAAGAATTGAACATAAGAAAGTAAGGTTTAAAAATGGTTGTTAAGAAAGAAGTTGAAATTGGCGGCAGATTATTTTCGATTGAAACAGGAAAATATGCTAAGCAGGCTAACGGATCAGTTATGGTTCGTTACGGAGATACAATGGTGCTTGTTACTGCGGTTGCAGCAAGTGAAGCAAAGGAAGGGTTAGATTATTTTCCACTTCAAGTTGAATATCGTGAAAAGACTTCTGCAGCAGGAAAATTTCCTGGTGGATATATTAAGCGTGAAGGCAGACCAACAGAAAAAGAAATTCTAAGTTCAAGATTATGTGATAGACCTATCAGACCATTATTTCCTGAAAGTTTTACGAATGAAACTCAGGTTGTTGCCATGGTGATGTCTTATGATGGTGAAAATGATGCCGATGTGCTTGCAGCTTGCGGAGCTTCGGCAGCGCTTGCTATTTCAGATATTCCATTTGATGGCCCAATGGCTGAAGTTAGAATAGGAAGAATTAATGGTGAACTTATCGTCAATCCAACTCATGAACAAATTAAGTTAGGCGATATCGAACTTGTTGTTGCTGGTACTGCGGATTCTATTATGATGGTTGAAGGCGAATCGAAAGAAGTAAGCGAACAGGAATTGTTAGATGCTTTAAAATTCGCTCAACAGGAAATCAAAAAAATTGTGGATCTTCAGAATCAATTACGAGCAGAAGCAGGAAAAACAAAGTGGGTAGTTGCAGAAAAAACTGTTGATGCAAATCTTAAAAAAGATGTTTATGATTTGGCAGAAGCAAAGTACAAAGAAATCGTATACTCAATTCTTGCAAAAGAAGAAAGATCAGCAAAGAACAAAGAACTTTCCGAATCAGTAAAAAAAGCACTTGCTGAAAAATTTCCAGAACAGGAAAAAGTTATTGGCGAGATTCTACACGATATGGAAAAAGATCTTATGCGTGAAAGAATTTTAAAAGAAGGTATTCGTCTTGATGGAAGAAATACAACACAAGTTCGCCCAATTACGATTGAACTTGGTAACTTACCAAGAACACACGGATCAGCATTGTTTACACGTGGTGAAACACAAAGCTTAACAAACGTTACACTCGGCACAAAAGACGATGAGCAAACAGTTGATGGTCTATTAGCAGAATACACAAAAAAATTCTACTTGCAGTATAATTTCCCACCATTTAGCGTTGGAGAAGTTGGCAGAATGAGTGGAGTTGGCAGAAGAGAAATTGGTCATGGCAATCTTGCAGAAAGATCTTTAAGACAAGTTTTACCTGCAGATGATGTATTTCCATATACTGTTAGAATTATATCTGATATACTTGAATCAAACGGTTCATCATCAATGGCAACGGTTTGCGCCGGTTCGCTTGCAATGATGGATGCCGGAGTACCTGTTACTAAAGCCGTTTCAGGTATTGCAATGGGTTTGGTTAAAGAAGGAAATGATTATGCAGTTCTTTCTGATATACTTGGAAATGAAGATCATCTAGGAGATATGGATTTTAAAGTTGCAGGAACCAGTGATGGTATAACGGGATTCCAAATGGATATTAAGATTCAGGGTATCTCTTTTGAAATAATGGAAAAAGCACTTCATCAGGCTAAAGAAGGTAGAATGCACATTCTTGGTAAGATGAATGAGGCAATTAGTAAACCTAAAGATTCGTTATCACCATACGCACCCAGATTAATTACAATGAATGTTGCAACTGATCAAATTGGTTTAATTATCGGTCCTGGTGGAAAAACAATTCAGGGAATGCAAAGATTATTTGGTGTGGATATTAACATCGAAGATGATGGAACAATAAATATTGCTTCACCAAATAAAGAAAACGCGCAGCAAGCAAAAGAGTACATCAAAAAATTAACTGCAACTCCAGAAGTTGGAGAAGTCTATGATGGTGTTGTTACAAAGATTGCAGATTTTGGTGCGTTCGTAGAAATTCTTCCTGGAAAAGAAGGATTATTACATATATCCGAAATAGATAATAAACGTGTAAATAAAGTTTCTGATTATCTAAAAGTTGGTGATAAGATTACAGTTAAACTTCTTAAAGTTGAAGGCGGTAAATTTTCTTTAAGCAGAAGAAAATTATTAGCCGAAGCTGCTGAAAAAGAAGCTAAAAATAATCCTCCAGCGGAGCAACCAGCTAATTAATTTCGTAAATCGAAAATTGATTTAGTTATATATTTTAATGTCACACTTCGACTTCGCTCAGTGTGACAAGTTTTAATTCATAGTCATCCTGAGCGAAGCTGAAGGATGACTTGTTGATATTTTAAACAAATTTTAAACAGGATTTTAATGCTATTAGCATTAATACATTTTTTTAGAAGTTTCACAATTCAGCCTTTGCCGTTGGATAACAGCCAGGAAATTTACCGCACACAGAGCATTTCTTTGCTCAAATTAGAGTACCCAAAGTTTTTAATAATGAAATGGTTTATTTCATACAAAGAGTTTTTCAATTATGATAAAAGAAATTATAATAAATTCATCTTCCAACCAGACGCGTGTTGCGATTACGGAAGATGGAAATTTAGCCGACTTTTTTGTTGACTATCCTGAGAACAGGAGAATGGTTGGGGATATTTATCTTGGAAGAGTTGCTCGCGTACTTCCCGGAATAAGAGCCGCATTTATAGATATAGGAATGAAGCACGATGGATTCCTACATTTTTCAGATATTGGTGACCGCACCAAACAATTTCAGGATATGCTTGGCGATGAAGATTCTGATGTTGATCTTTCTGATGACGATGAATCTAAACCAAATCGCGCCAACGGAAATGGAGCATCAGCTCCGCCACCAGAACCAGTTATAACAAAGCTCCGCAAAGGAGAAGAAATTCTTGTTCAGATAACCAAAGAACCGGTTAGCAATAAAGGTGTGCGTGTTACCTCTTCTGTTTCTCTTCCCGGCAGATTTTGTGTTCTGCTGCCTTTCGATAATAAGATTGGCATTTCAAAAAAGATCTCCGATTATAAAGAACGAAGAAGATTAAGAAACATTGCACGTGGCATTCTTCCTCCAAATTATGGACTGATTATTCGTACTGTTGCTAAGGATCAGACAGAAGATGCAGTTAAAGATGATTTAACTAATCTTGTAAAAACCTGGAAAACCATTGAAGCAACAGCAAAGAGTGAAGAACCACCATCAATCGTACATCAGGATATGAGTACAACGGATAGTGTAATTCGTGATCTTCTTACGCCTGACGTCTCAAAAGTTTTTGTTGATTCAAAAAAATTATATAAGCAAATAAAAAATTATGTTCAATTAGTTCAACCGGGCTTATTAGAAAAGATTGATCTTTATAAATCTTCTTCATCTATCTTTGATGAATTTAAAATAGAAGAACAAATAAAAACACTGATGGGAAGAAAAGTTCCTTTGCCAAGTGGCGGTTATCTCATCATCGAGCACACAGAAGCAATGGTTGTTATTGATGTTAACAGCGGACGTTATGCTAAAAGCAAAGAGCAGGAACTTAATTCATTAAAAACTGATCTTGAAGCATCACGTGAAATAGCTAGACAATTGCGCCTAAGAGATATCGGCGGAATTATAGTTATCGATTTTATTGATCTTGAAGAAGATAAAAATCGTAAAAAAGTTTATGACGAATTGAAAAAAGAATTTCGCAGAGATCGTTCCAAAGTTTCTGTTTTACCAATGAGTGATTTTGGTTTAGTTCAGATTACTCGACAAAGAATTCGCCAAAACATTAACCAGGCAATGAAAGATGTATGTCCGGTTTGCGCTGGAACAGGTTTAATGACTAAAGAATCACATCTTGTTTATGATATAGAAGATTGGTTGAAGAGATTTAGAAGATTTTCGAGAGAGTTTAGTTTGATAATCAAATGCCATCCTTCGGATGCAACAAGATTGCAGGACAAAAAGTTTACAAGAATACAACTAAAATATTTAGTTAGATTGCGTATTGAAGAAGACCCTAGCATTGCTATGGGTAAGTTCAAATTCTTCTCTAAGAAAAAGGGAATTGATTTAACAGAAAAGTTTAAATAATCGGAGTTATATTATGAAATTTTTTATTGATACTGCAAACATAAATGAAATTAAAGAAGCTGCTGCCCTTGGCATTCTTGATGGAGTTACTACTAATCCATCACTGGTTTCTAAAGAAGGAAAAGATTTTAGAAAATTACTGGATGAAATATTGGCGATTGTTGATGGTCCTGTTAGTGCCGAAGTTATTTCAACAGATTATGATGGAATATTGAAGGAAGCACACGACTTAGCAAAAATCCATAAAAATATTGTTGTTAAAGTTCCATTAATTAAAGAAGGTTTGAAAGCAGTTCGCACATTATCAGCAGAAAATATTAAAACAAATGTTACACTTTGTTTTTCCGCTTCACAGGCACTGTTAGCTGCAAAAGCTGGGGCAACATATATCAGTCCATTTGTTGGAAGACTTGATGACATCAGCCAGGATGGTATGGAATTGATCTCGCAGATTGTACAGATTTATAAAAACTATAATTATAAAACCGAAGTACTTGTTGCAAGCATTAGACATCCTTTACATCTTGTTGAGGCTGCACTGATGGGCGCTGATGTTTGCACAATGCCATTTTCTGTAATCGATAAATTATTTAATCATCCGCTTACAGATCTCGGATTAGAGAAATTCTTAAGTGACTGGAAAAAAACTCAAACCAAATAAATTTTAATTCAACTATTGGAATAAAAAATGAAACGTACAACATTCTACAACATACATAAAAACTTAGGAGCTAAAATTGTTGAGTTTGCAGGTTATGAAATGCCAATTCAATATTCTTCAATAATTGCAGAACACAAAGCTGTAAGAAACTCAGTTGGTGTTTTTGATGTATCGCATATGGGTGAAGTTTTTGTTAAAGGTGAAAAGGCACTTGATTTCGTTCAGCACATAACGGTTAATGATGCTTCAAAACTTTTTCCCGGCAGAGTACAATATTCAGCAATGTGTTATGAAGATGGTGGAATAGTAGACGATCTATTGGTGTATAGAGTATCGCAGAATGAATTTTTATTGGTTATAAATGCATCCAACATTGATAAAGATTTTGCGTGGATGCAAAAGAACAACAAATTTGGTGTTGAACTTACAAACCATAGCGATGAATATTCTTTGCTTGCTGTACAAGGACCAAACTCACAAAAAACATTACAAAAACTTACAGACACACCTATTACCCTTGAGTATTATCATTTCACAAAAATAAATCTTGCCGGTATTGATATGATATTTTCAAGAACCGGATATACAGGTGAAGTTGGCTATGAACTATATTTCAAAGGTGATGAGAAAGTTGCAGAAGATTTGTGGAATAAAATTTTTGAAGCTGGAAAGGAATTTGATATTCAACCAGTTGGTTTAGCTGCAAGAGATTCTTTAAGATTAGAAATGGGTTTCTGTCTTTACGGAAATGATATTGATCAGACGACAAATCCTCTAGAAGCGGGCTTAGGCTGGATTACAAAACTTTCTAAATCTGATTTTGTTGCTAAAGATGTTTTAGTAAAAGTAAAAGAAAATGGACTCAATAGAAAATTGGTTGCTTTGACTTCATCAGAAAAAATATTTCCAAGACATGGTTATGATATAACTGTGAATGGCAGCAAAATAGGTGTTATCACAAGCGGCACAGTTAGCCCAATGCTCGATCAGCCGATTGCAATGGGATATGTTGAAACAAAATATGCAGAGATTGGTTCCGAAGTTAATTTTCTGATCAGAGGGAAAGAAGTTCCTGCAAAAGTTGTAAAACTTCCGTTTGTAAAAAGATAGAAATAAACATGAAATTAAACGTATTTCTTTCACCAGTCATTGTTGATGAACTTTATTTTACCGGTAAAACTACAGTAGTAATTGATGTTCTTCGTGCAACATCAACCATTGTAACTGCAATTAATAACGGCGCAAAAGAAGTTGTTCCTGTTGCAAGTGTTGAGTTTGCTGTTAAAGTTTCTGGCGGAATGTTTGGCGGACAAATTTTACTTGGCGGTGAAAGAAATACCAAAAAGATTGAAGGTTTTGCACTTGGTAATTCTCCTTTTGAATACTCTAGAGAAATTGTTGAGGGCAAAACAATTGTGTTTTACACAACTAACGGAACTAAATCGATCGCAAAAGCAAAGTACTCTGAAAACTTATATACTTGTTCTTTTCTAAATATCAGCGCTATTGCAAAACATCTGATAACTTTAAATACTGATGTTGAAATTGTTTGCGCTGGTAGAAACAATTATTTCTCTATTGAAGATTCTGTGTGTGCCGGAATGCTTATTTCAAAAATCAGTAAAGTAAAAACAGATTCCTATCTCAATGATTCCGGAGCAGCAGTTTTAACTTTGTATGAAAAATATGGTGCCAATTTGATAAAGATGATGCGGGAATCTGATCATGGAAAAATATTATTAGAAAACGGATTTGAAGCTGATCTTGAGTATTGCAGTTCAATTGATATTCTTGATGATATTCCATCTTATGCTAATGGCGTATTAAAAAAATTGAAAAGTAATTAATTTTATCAATAAAAAGTTTTAATGGCACTTAAAAAGAAAAAAAGCGTTAAAGAAAAAAATGAAAAGAGTAGTTCAAGTAAAAACTATTTTATT
>CALLZX010000323.1 GCA_937858935.1 uncultured Ignavibacteriales bacterium
GTCACTGAATACAGTCTTTCCCAAAACTATCCCAACCCATTTAATCCAAGCACAATTATAACTTATAGTGTTGCAAGTTTGAATAATGTAAGTCTAAAAGTTTATGATTTACTTGGAAGAGAAATATCAACTCTTGTTAATGAAGAAAAAACTACAGGAAGTTATAAAGTTGAATTTAATGGCAACAACTTGACAAGCGGGATTTATTTTTACAAACTGCAAATTGGTCCGTTTGTTCAAACTAAAAAAATGATTCTAATTAAATAAAAAAAATTTGGAGGTTTAAGTGAAACTGTCACATCTGGTTCTCGTTAATCTTCTATTGATCTCATTGATAGCGTATCCTCAAGTTACTTCTCCAACTAGGTTTCCTATCCAGGAATATTTCCAAAGCAATTATGAATCTTGTTTGCTTGGTTTACCCAATAATGATTTAATAATGTTCTGGTATGACTCTACCGACAGCCAATTAAAATCTTCAAAAAGTAATGATGGCGGTATCAATTGGCAATCTGAAAGTATAGTAACAAGTTTTATTGCAACAGATTTCGGTGTTGATATAAGTGCCGTTGTACTTAATTCGGGTAGAATTTTGTTGACGTATCGAAATTCATTTTATTATATAACATATTCCGACGATTTCGGAATTTCATGGTCATCTCCTGTTTTTTTACCAACAAGACCCAATCCTGTTTTACGCAGGAGAGTCTATTTTTCCTCTTTAGCTAAATTTTCAAATGGTGATATTGGGTTTACATTTAGCATTTCAAACTCAACAAATCTAAACGATGCAAAAGGCATTTTTAACATTAAAAGCAGTGATGGTATTTCCTGGTCAGGAGCAGATACAATTGATTTAAATGGTAAAAACGGTCAGTTAATAAGTTTTGACAATTCAAAAGAATTAGTTGTTTATCAGGACTCTACAGAAAATAACTTTGATATTATTTGTCGAACTTCAACTGATGCAGGTTTAAATTGGAGTGATCAGGTGTTCCTAGTTGGAGAAAATTCATCACAAACTCATCCAAGAATCATCAAAGATATAACAGGAAAGACCTGGCTATATTACATTCAACAAGAAGCAACACCATTTGAGGGAATTGTTCAGTCAAATATAAAATTTATTTCAAGTTTAGATGATGGAAATACCTGGAGTACACCAGAAAATTTTACAAAGTATGTGGGGCATGATGATAATCATAATTTAAGCTTATGGAACGGCAGACCAATTCTATCATTTAATAGTACAAGGCATTTCAATATTTCAAATAGTTTTTTCCAGATATATTTTACATTAGGTGATGAATCGATAGATACAAACGTTCCACCATTCATGTATAAATTTTTACATACATTAGAAAATCCTGGACCAAATCAGCCATATTTTATTCAAGCCTTTGTTGATGACGATCGTCAAATATTATCGGTAAAACTAAATACGTATAGAACCCCTCCAGGTGTTTATGAGATAATAGATATGTTTGATGATGGGGCACATCATGATTCACTATCTGGAGATAAAATATACGGGGCAACAATTACCCCGCAGAATTATGGAGACTATATAAGTTATAATTTTCTAATTGAAGATGATAATAATAATATAGCAGAATTTAGGGGAAGCTTTATAAATGTTCCTCTTGTTTTTGCTACCGATTCCTACTTATTCGAAGTAAATAATTTTAAAATTCCAATTGATAATCGGGGTATACTTGCAGATGTAAATGTAAATGGGCAAGAAGGTGGCTGGTTTGATGAATCAGTAGTGCTTTTTTCTGGTGGATTTTTTCTCTCGGGATTAAATAATAATACGCTTTGGATAAATGCTATTGCATCCGCTTCAGCGGTGGAGGATTATCAAGCAGGACCTCTAGGCAGTGAACCAACTGATCCATTCAATAAACTTTATATAGTAAAAAGTTCTGATCCACCATTTGGTGCTGCCTGGCAAGTTTATCAATATGCGGTAGAAAGAGGTGCAGACTTTTATGATGGAGACAATGATGGGATTTATAATCCCGTTGATTTAAATAGTAACAATATCTGGGATGCAAATGAAGATAGACCAGATTTTTTAGGTGATGTAACAGCCTGGTGTGTTTATAATGATGGTGTACCGTCTTCTTACAGAAGATGGAATGATCAGCAACCAATGGGTATTGAAATACAACAAACTGTTTTTGCCTGGGGCGAAAATGTTATTGATCCAATTGACAATATGATTTTTGTACGTTACAGGGTTTTTAATAAAGGAACAGTTGCAAGCAAATTTGAAGAAGTATATTACTCCAGTTGGGCAGATCCCGATATCGGCGGTACAAATGGATCCCAAGATGACCTTGTTGGCAGCTATACACCATACAATTTAGGATACGTATATAATGATGGACCTGATGCTTCGTATGGATCAAACCCACCAGCTTTAGGAATTCCATTTTTACAAGGTCCTGCAACGTACATTCCCGGTGAAACGTTTATAGATAATAATGGCAATCAAATTTATGACGATGGAATTGATACTCCACTTGATTCGGCTTATATGAATAATGGTCCTGTAATCGGTATTAAAGTTTTGCCCGGGGCAAAGAACCAAGTTCTAAGTTCATTTATACATTATATTAACGGAGATCCAATTCTTAATGACCCTAATGTTGGAGCCGAAGCTCGTAACTATATGCTTGGTAGAACTAGGACAGGCGAGTCAATTGATCCATGCACTTGGGCCTATGGTTTTGTATTCGCAGGAGTTAACTGCGCAACAGTTGATCCAAGATTTTTGTACTCTGGGAATCCACATGATCATAGTGGTTGGATAAACACTTTACCAGCCGATCACCGAATATTAGTTAATACCGGTCCGTTTACTTTAGAAGAAAACAAACCTATTGATATTGTCGTTTGTTATTTAGTTGGCCGAAGTTATGACGCATTGAATTCTATATCGGTCATGAATAACACAAGTGCGGAAGCAATTCAAATTTATAATTCTAACTTCACCGATATACCAACATCAGTTGAGGAACAATCTGCCATTATCACTGATTATAATTTATCCCAAAACCATCCAAACCCGTTTAATCCAAGCACAATAATTAACTATCAATTACCAATTGCAGGTGATGTAACATTAAAAGTATTTGATATTCTTGGAAATGAAGTTGCTACTTTAGTTAATG
>CALLZX010000324.1 GCA_937858935.1 uncultured Ignavibacteriales bacterium
TCTTTTACAACATCAGTGTATTCAGGATTATTCTGCATAGTCTTTGGATTTCCTTTGATATGCATAATCACAACACAAGAATCATATTCTTTTGCAACTTGAGTCATATTCTCATCAAACGTTAAACCGCTAATATCGTTTATCATCTGTGCGCCATTGTCTAAAGCTTGTTTAGCAACTTCGCTTTTTGTTGTATCGATTGATATGATAGAATCTTTTCTTAGATGCAAAATACTTTTTATTACAGGCGTTGTCCTTTTTAATTCTTCTTCCAAAGAAACAGAATCAGAACCTGGTCGAGTTGATTCTCCACCGATATCAATTATATTAGCACCTTCATCGATCAATTTTAACCCTTGAGTAACAGCTTGATCAATCGAAAAATATTTTCCACCATCAGAAAATGAATCTGGCGTAACATTAACTATTCCCATTATTTTGGGAATAGCAAAACTTAGTTCCTTATTCTTAAAATTGTATGTAAGATTATTCACATTTGTTTCTATAATTTCATATTCTAAACTTAAGACAAATCTAAATAAAAAAAGCGGTTATAAGCCGCTTCAATCAAATTATTGTAAATAATATTCTACTTCAATAAAATATTTTTTAACTCAGCAGTAGCAGCGGAAATATTATCATTATGAAAAATTGATGAACCAGCTACAAATACATCACATCCTGCTTTTAATACTGATTTGATTGTGTCTTTATTTATACCGCCATCAACTTCAATTAAAAAATCTGCATTTAATGATTTTCGCAGTTCAACAGCTTCCACAATTCTTCTTTCCGAATTAGAGATAAAACTTTGTCCTCCAAAACCAGGGTTTACCGTCATAATTAATAGTAAATCAATATATTCTGCAATATCTTTTAGTGCTGAAACCGGAGTTGATGGATTGATCACAACGCCAGCTTTTGCTCCAATTTCTTTTATCCTATTTATTGTTCTATTAAGATGTACAACTTCTTCAAAATGAACTGAAATAATATCAGCACCTGCATTGCGGAAATCATCTAAATATTTATCTGGTTTCTCTATCATCAAATGGACATCAATCGGAAGCTTAGTACATTTTCTTGCAGCTTTGACTAAAAAAGGGCCAAATGTAATATTAGGAACAAAATGACCATCCATAATATCACAATGGATCCAATCAGCACCACTCATTTCAACTAATCTTATCTGCTGTGCTAGATTAGAAAGATCTGCTGATAATATTGATGGTGCTAAGAGTTTCATTTAATTCTCCTCCGGAAATTCTGCTCGTTCCGGTAGTGTTCCTTCTTTAGTAATAAAAAGATCAACTGTATTTCCGGAATTTAATTTATTACCTGGTGCCGGATATTGATCTAGTACAGTATTTGGCAGCAGTGTGCTGGAAATCTGATAATTAACTTTTCCGACTGTCAATGTACTGTCTGATAAAATTCTAGTAGCTTCAGTTAAAGATTTGCCAATTAAATCAGGAACAACAATTTCACCGTCGCCTTTACCAATGCTAACAGAAATTCCTACACTTTGTCCTTTTCTAATTCCGGTACCTTCAGCAAATTGCTGATCGAAGACCATATCTTTCGGATGAGTTGAGGCTACTTCTTCAATGGCTCCAAGTTTTAATCCAATTCTTTCCAATGATAATCTTGCATCTCGAACAGATTTTCCTTTTAAAAGCGGAACCGAAATTACTTGCTCACCACCGCTGATGAAAAGAAATACGGTTCTTCCCTCTTTTACAAGTTTTCCTGATTCTGGTTTTTGTAAAAATACTCTGCCTGGCGGAAGAGATACTCCAAATGATGTGTCCGCAATCGAAGGATTAAATTCAGCATCTTCTAAAGTTTCGAAAGCTTCTTGTTCAGTCATTCCTATTACGCTTGGAACACTTAATTCTGAACCACTTACGTATAACGGTAATAATATAAAATCCAGTAATAGGATAATTGATATCATTATACCTAAGAAAATAAGTAGTTTTTTAGCTAGCGGATTTTCGAGTAGTTTTTTCATTGATTCAAATATATCAATAGCGCAATATTTTAACAAACTGCAATTGATCTGTTCAGCTAACTTTTAGAATTAATATCTTTAGATTAGATATAGTTTATGAGATTTATTTTATGTATAAAAGTTATTACTACTTAAACAGATTAACACTTGAACTTAACAATATTCTTGTCGGAAAAAGAATTGCAAATATTTTTTCGCAAGAAAAGGATCGTTTGATTATCCAATTAGATGATCAAGATGAGTTATATCTCGAAATATCAGTAAATCACTCCGATCCATATATTAATGTCAGAAACAAATTCTCTAGAGCAAAAAAAAACACTATTGGGTTCTTTAGTGAATTAGTCAATAATAAAATAAAAGAAGTTTTTATTGCCTCAGATGATCGCATAATAAAGATAGTTACAGATTTTGGTGATTTGTTCTTTGCTATCAGAGGTAAGCACACCAATATATTTTTCAATTCAAATATTTTATCTTCATTTAAGAACGAGACAAAAGATAATCTGACTCTTTTCAAACAGGAATTTGAGACGAAGTTTTTTCACAATAGTTTTAATATTCCAGATCCAGATGTTATAGAGGGTAAAAGTATATCAGAGATAAGAAAAAAATATAGATTTATTGGCCGTGAAATTGAAAATGAAGTAAATATCCGGAAATCAGAAAATGATATTGAATCTGATATATTATTAACTGTCCTGCAAGATATTTTTACTGAAAATGCTTCAGTTTATACAAATGAAAAAACATGTGAAATACATGTTGGCTTTAATTCGTTAAAGATTTACTCAATGTTTGAAAGACAATTTTTTGATAGCACCATTAAAGCGTTTAACTATTTTCTAATTAAGAGATATCAATTCGAAGAAAAAAACAAAAAACTAAAAAAAGTTATTTCATATTTAGAAAGAGAATTAAAGAAAAACACTACCCGATTAAACAATCTGCACATTGTAATTGAAAAAGGCTCTCAAGAAGATGAATACAACAAAATTGCTAATCTCCTTTTAATTAACCTGAACAAAATACATTCAGGAATTTCGGAGATGGAGATTGATGACATTTATTCATCTGGTTCTAAGATTAAAATAAAATTAGATTGTAAATTATCTCCGCAAAAGAATGTTGATAGATATTTTGAGAAATCCAGAGATAGTAAAATAAATTTTGAGAAATCAAGTAGACTTTATTTGAGTGCAAAAAATGAGTTTGAAAGATTAAAATCATATCAGATTCAAATAGAGAAAAATCCAACTTTAGAGGAAATAAATTTGATTATGAAAGAATTAAAAATAAAAGATGACGAAAAACAAACCTTTAATGAAGAGATAGAATCAAAGTTCAAGCATTATTTAATTGAGAAAAAATATCACGTATTTGTCGGCAAGGATTCTGTGAATAATGATCTATTGACAACAAGATTTGCAAAACAAAATGATTTCTGGTTTCATGCAAGATCGGTTTCAGGTTCGCATGTTGTTTTACGGGTAGAAAATACAAAAGATGTTGTCCCAAAAAGTATTCTTAAAAAAGTTGCTTCACTTGCGGCATATCACAGCAAAGCTAAAACTGCTGGAGTTGTACCAGTCTCATATACGTTTAAAAAGTACGTTATTAAACGAAAAGGGCAACCAGCTGGTCAAGTATCGTTACTAAGAGAAGTAGTTCTACTCGTTAAACCAGAAATCCCAGTTGATTCAGAATACTTAACAGAGTAAAATATTTAAATTGAATTTTGTCTTTAAATGAAATAATTCTATCTTTTGCCAGCGTATCTAAAGTAATTGGCATAAAAAACAATTAATAAATCTTAAGTACACTATTTCACAAACTATGAGGAAAAAAATGAAAAAACTAGTTTACTTGTTCGTAATTGTAGGTTTGGTTGCAATGAGTCAACAAAACTACGCTCAATTTAAAGATTGGGGAACTAAATTTGGTATTCGTGGAAGTATATTATTCCCAGAAAACGAATTTGCAAATTTAGGATTCAGTGGTAATGACAACACGTCATTCGACTGGTTCAAAATGTCTTGGTTAGGTGAAGCTTTCTTTGGATTCGAATTAACACCAGCTTTGGAATTATCTATTAATGGCGGTTACGGTAAATATGCCGGAGTTGCTATGCAGGGTGAAGGTACAGATTTTGGCGAATATGAAACCACAATTATTCCTGTTACTCTAAGATTTAAAGTTGCACCTTTCGATGTTAAAGGATGGAATCCATACTTTTATGTTGGTGGCGGAGTTATGAATTTTAGTGTTGATACAAAATCAAGTTTGACTTCCCCTCAAGCAACTGAAGAAGATGGTTGGGTTGCAATCATTCCGGCTGGAATTGGTGCTGAATTTGCTTTAAGTGAAAGAGTACTTCTTGATTTCGCATTAGGTGGAGCTTTATCTTCTACCTATGATCTTGATTCATACAGAGGCAGTTCAGATGATATATGGGATTCTTATTTGAATGCTTCTTTAGGTCTAACATTCACAGGTGAAAACTGTAAATCTGATAAGGACAAAGATGGTTTAGGAAAATGTGATGAGGAAAAAATCGGAACAAATCCTAAAGTTGCTGATACAGACGGTGACGGATTACTTGATGGCGAGGAATATCTGACATACAAAACAAATCCATTGCAAGCTGATACAGACTTAGATGGTTTAACAGACTATGATGAAGTTAAATCTACTACTACAAATCCTTTAATTGCTGATACAGACAATGACGGATTAAATGATGGTGAAGAACTTAATAAATACAAAACTGATCCATTGGTTGCTGATACAGATAAAGAAGGATTAAATGATGGTTATGAAGTTGTAACCAGTAAAACCAACCCTTTACTTGCTGATACAGATAAAGACGGTTTAACCGATGCTGATGAATTAAATAAATATAAAACCAATGCACTTATTGCAGATACTGATGGTGATGGTTTAAGTGATTCTGAAGAAGTTTTAACACATAAAACTAATCCTTTAAAGAAAGATACTGATGAAGGAACAATTGATGACTATACCGAAGTTAAACGCGGTACAGATCCATTAAATGCAGATGATGATGTTGTTAAAATCGGTGTTCCGATTGTATTAGAAGGTATTACATTTGATGTTGCTAAAACAACAATCAAACCTGAATCAGAAAATACTTTAAGAAAAGCTCTTAAAACTTTAACAACCTACACAGACATTTCAGTTGAAATAGCTGGACATACTGACAGTGATGGTAGTGCAAAGAGTAACTTAAAGCTTTCACAAGGTAGAGCTGATTCTGTTAAAGAATGGTTAGTGCGTCAAGGTGTTGATGCTAACAGAATATCAACCGTTGGTTATGGTGAAGACAAACCTATTGGTGATAATAAAACCAAAGAAGGTAAACAGAAAAACAGAAGAATTGAATTCACAAGAACAAAATAGTTCTGATTTAAATTAGATTTAAGGGTGTCTTTCGAGACACCCTTTTTTTTGCCTGTATCTAAAATCGTTGCACTTAATAAAGAATTATGATATGATTTATTAAGATTTATAAAATCATTTTGAAAATATAATTTTCCCAAAATATTCCGGCAGATGAAAATCTGGGTTAGGATTATCAATAAGATTCCACATTCCATAATGTTTGAATTCTGTTTCATCACCACATTTGAAAAAATTACCTGCAGCTTCATTACCTATGAATTTCCTATCTGAAATCCTTTCTAATAAACTTATTGGAAGTGCACAAAATAATTTCCAATTATCAGAACCGTGATATCCTTTAACAGGAGCTTTAATTGTTGAAAATATTTTAAGCTCATTTAAGTCAGTAGGAGTTAAATATGATCTACTTCTCTTGATACCATATCCCATTTTTATAGTTCCGATAGCATTAAACTCAATATTAAAATATTCTTGTGTTTCATTTGGAAATAAATTTATAAAGAATTCAACACAACTATCTTTATAAACAGGATCACCAATATTTATATAACGAACAGTTACTTTCTGTTCATACACAGTAAATTTTAGATAAAAATACTTGCTTGAATAACATGCTTTTACAAAAACCTCAGGACGATAATCATTCTTCATCCAGAGATAATCTTTAATTTTAATTTCCTCTATTCCCTGCCAGAAATTATCATTGTAGATATCTTGTAATCCAGTATTTGTTTTATTAATGTAATAATATTTTTGTATCATAAATTCTAATGTGTAGATATAATAGTAATGATAATTATTAATCTGAATTATTTAAACACAAAAATCAAAATTTATAAATTCAATAATATTTACAGCCTAAGTTATTTAAGCTTTGACTAGCAAAATAATATTAACTTAAACTTCAGAAGTACAAAAAAAAAGCAGCCACAATTTTTAATGTGACTGCTTTATTCATTAAATTTTCCTCGAAACAAAGAACCAATTAAACTTAATAATAATTAAGTAATTAAAAATGTACATTTAATATAACACTTGCAGAACCTATTCCAATTGATGTTGAACTAGGACCTTCAACAGTTACGTTGCCTGATTTTGCTTCAGGTTTTGCAAGGCTTCTGAATCCGAGTGTATATTTTCCACCTAGAGATAATCCTTCAGTAAAGAACCAGTCAAAACCAAAATTAATACCGGCACCTAAACCCGTACCGGAAAAATCAGTTTCTGTAGTAGTGCCTTCTTCTGTTTCGGTTACATTTGATGAAACACTTCCAAAGTTGACATTTATACCAACGTATGGTGAAACGCTGTATAACGGTTTGAAATGATAATTAGCATCCACTGCAACGCCAAATGATGTTGATGAAGTCTCTCTTTTATCACCACCTGTAAATTCTTGTTCGGATGAACCAGTACCAAAATTTAAACCTAAACCAACTGCAATCTCATTTGTAACAAAATATCTAAATCCTGCTCCAAATAAATCCATATTGGCCTCATCATACACTGATACAGAGCTAACGTATACAGGATCAAAATTGCTTTGAAATGGAGTATAACGAAATACAAATGACTTGGAGCCTTGGGTAACTTCCGGTTTTGGGCCATCATAACCAGAGTTAACTTGGGCAAAACTAAAAGATAGTCCAACGAACATAATTGAAACGAACAACATAATAGATCTCATTTTATTTACCTCTTTTTTGTTATAGAAATTGAGTTATTATTATTTAGTGTACTAAATAAATCATTAAATCTGTTTTTTAAAGAACTAAGCAAAATTAATACTATCTAATTTTTAAAAGAAGAGGATTAATAGATATCGTGCCAAAATGTGATATTAGACAAACCAAATATAATTATTGATAACAAAAAGCACTTTATAATTCAAATAGAAAAAATACAATTCTAAAAGCCTAATGAACTGCTGCCTGTAATCATTACCTTTTATTTATAATACAGTTTAGCGATAAATATTATGATTATCATCTAAATAAAACTAAATATTTTTTAAATTATCTTTAGCATTTTTAAGCTCTTGTAATTTTTCTAGCGCTAAGGTAGGATAAGCGAGATTTAATGATTCCAAAGCTTTTATTACTGCAGATGCCACCACTAATCTTGTAAACCATTTGTTATCTGCAGGTACTACGTACCACGGAGCTTCTTTCGTAGCGGTACTGCTAATCATCTCTTCATAAGCATTCATATAATCTTGCCAATGCTCACGTTCATTTAAATCAGCCGAAGAAAACTTCCAGTTCTTTTCAGGGTTTTCAATCCGCTCCAGAAATCTTTTTTTCTGTTCATCTCTAGAAACGTGCAAGAAAAACTTTATAACTAACACTCCATTTCTGGAAAGATATTTTTCAAAATTGCGAATATCTTCAAAACGTTCGTTCCAGATATTTTCAGTTATTAATTTTGCCGGCAGTTTTTGATTTTGAAGTATATTCTTATGAACTCTAACCACCAATGTTTCCTCATAATAACTTCTATTAAATATTCCAATCCTACCGCGCTCAGGTAAATTTTTAAGACACCTCCACATAAAATCGTGATCTAATTCATCACTTGTAGGTGCTTTAAATGAAAATACCTGGCAGCCTTGCGGATTAATACCTGACATTACATGTTTGATGGCACTATCTTTACCGGCTGCATCCATTGCCTGAAAGATCAATAATACAGCCCATTTATCCTGTGCGTATAATTTATCTTGAAGACTTGATATTATCTCAACCCCTCCTTTTAATAGAACTTGGGCTTTGGTTTTATCTTCTGATTTAAATTTATGAGTATCTCCGGGATCAATATTATTTAATTTAAATTCTTTACCATCGCTTATACAATACTCTTCAGACAGTTTTATTGATTTTTTTATTAGTGCACTCTTCTTCATGATTTTTTGCCTATATCTTTAAATAAATTTACACTAATGTTAAATAAAACATTGCTTTTAGCAAAGTGCCAACAAAATATTTACATAAAAAAGTAAGGGCCAAGTTTTACTTAGCCCTTATATTAATTAACTACACAACTGGTGGTGTTGGTTCTTCCGGTGTTTCATCATCATCATCTTTTCCGTTACTGCGAATAAAACTCTGATCAAAGAAATCCATACATCTATCAACATCACCAATAAACATTG
>CALLZX010000325.1 GCA_937858935.1 uncultured Ignavibacteriales bacterium
AGTTCAGGTTGATATTCATATACTTTATTAATGTCTGCTTCTATCTCAAGTCTTTTTTCTTCAGAAAGTTTTTTAAGTTTTTCGATAACATCCAAAAGACCATTATTTACATTTGCACCGATTTTTTTAAGCACATCTGCATGCTTATCAAGAGCATCTTTATAATAAACTGATACTGCATGACCAAACATAATTGGATCAGATATTTTCATCATTGTTGCTTTTAGATGAAGTGAAAGCAAAACATTATCTTTTTTTGCTGCGTCTATTTGTTCCGCATAAAATTTTCGCAACTCTTTTACATTCATTACAGTTGTATCAATTACTTCCCCATTAAGAAGCTTAAGATTTTCTTTAAGAACGGTCGTGTTGCCGCTTTGATCAGCATATTCAATTTTAATAACATCATTCTTTGTAAGAGTAAGTGCTGTTTCATTTCCATAAAAATCTTTTTGAGTCATGTGTGCAACTCTGGCTTTTGAACCTGATGTCGGCCACGGTTTCATCATTTTATGTGGATGTTTTTGAGCAAACTTTTTAACAGATAAAGATGCACGTCGATCGGAGTTACCTTCTCTAAGAACAGGATTTACAGCAGAGCCAAGCACTTTTGCAAATCTTTCTTTTAATTTTTTCTCTTCATCATTTTTTGGTTCTTCAGGATAGTCTGGAATTTTAAACCCTTTTTCCTGTAGTTCCTTTATAGCTTCTTTTAACTGTGGAATTGAAGCGCTGATATTTGGAAGCTTAATGATGTTTGCGTCAGCAGTTTTTGCTATCTCTCCAAGTTCAGTCAAATAATCTGCAATTCTTTGTTCTTCGGTTAGATTGTCAGGAAAGTTTGCAATTATTCTTCCGGCAAGTGAAATATCTTTTTGTTCAATTTCAATTCCGGTTCCCTTTGCAAATGATTTTACAATCGGGAGTAAACAATAAGTTGCTAAAGCAGGAGCTTCATCAATCTTCGTCCAGATAATTTTAGATGACATTTTTCTCACTCTCTAAAAATTTAAAATATTTAATATTGATTTTATTGATTGTTAAAATAATCAATCTTTAATAATTATTAAAAGATTTGATTTGTTATAGAATTAACTAGAATGAATTGAAGTTTTTAACTGGAGCATTAGTTGGATAAATCTAAGCTCAATAAAATATCTGAAATAAATTTAGCCTGAAGTTTTGAATACTCTGTTTTGTAATGTACGTGATCTGAATATGATTTTGCCGGAAATGTTTTAGAGGATGTATACAAATCTATAATTGGAACTTGATAAGAATTGAAAATTGAATCTGCTGCAGAATTATACTTTATAATATCATTGTTAAATCTATAAAATCCAACTTGCTTTGAATTATGAATTGAATCATTTACTGGTGTGCTGTTAATCCAGATTAATTTTTTGTTTAAGTGTTTTATGATTTGATAAATCGAATCCAGATTGGATTTATACTCGATTAAACTTATGGCAACCATGCCGGTTTTGGGATCAGTTTTAATATCGTGCAAACCACAGTTTAACAAAATTATATCATCATTAAATTTTATCTCGGCTTTATCATAATTCTTAAAATATTCTAATATCATTCTGGAGTTGCCGGCATTTGCTCCATTTGGATTGTCCAGATTTACAATTGCATCTTTTAAATTACTTTTAACACGATACGTAAACTTGTTTTGCAAATTCTCTTTTAAATATGGTCCGTAAAGAATGGAAATGCTATCACCAATCATTAAGATTTGCTTTTTTGGTGAATCCGCACCTTGTAAGATTAAAGTGAGAATTATTATAACTGAAGATAATTTTTGAAACTTCATTTATTCCATCTCAATTAATATATTAGATTGTTGATCTTTTTTTGTTTCAAAATATTTTGTTTCTTTCATGTTGCCAGTTTGATAAAATTCAATCCAATTTTTATCCGTTGAAATCCTTTTTATTTTTTGTTGAATGTGAACAATTAATTTTATTGTTCTGATCATTTTCATGCCGAAATAATTTCCAACGACAGGATCAATACTAAAAACATAATCATTATTTATATTTTTTAACCTTAAAGTAGTTTTAGCAAATATACCTTGCAGATAATCATTATTTTTTCCATCATCTTCAAAAAGTGTAAACTCTGAATTCTTATCCGGATAAATATGAACAATCAAGGTATCATTATTCCCACTTTCGATTGAACGTGAATAATTTCTCATTGGAATGATCGAACCACTTCTGACCAGGATTGGAAGCGTTTCAATCGGTGAATTAATAATAATTTTTTGATTTCCTTCGAAAATTTCATCAGTCCAAAAATTAATCCATTTACCTGCGGGTAAATTTAATTCTCGTGTAGTTGCACCTTGTTCATAAACCGGAGCAATTAAAAGTTCACTTCCAAAATAGTATTCATAAAGTGTATATTGAATCGGTCTAATAATTTGTCCGCTTCCAAATCTTGTTTGCAGTGCATGAGTATAAATATAAGGGAACAAATGCATTCGCAAATGAGAATATTGTCTGAATAATTCGTCTGCTCTTTCAGAATATTTATAAGCAAGATTTGATGTTGGGTTTTCAGGCTGTGAAAATACTTCAACAATTGGAGTAAACATAGAAAACTGCATCCATCTTATATAAAGTTCTTCATCAACTTTATCTGTTAAGCCATTATCAAATCCGCCAAGATCATTTGTAAGGAAAGGAATTTTTGAAGTTGGCTTAAATGGATGAGTATACATTTCAATATTTTCTTTTAAAGCGATTCTTGGAACCCAAGAATTAAAATCTTTGGTGGGTTTCTCAACTGTCCAATCTGAACGTGTGTCATCAGTCCATTTAGTTGGATACTTTTTATAATTATTATTTTCCGTTACATCTGAATGAGATAAAATAAATCCGCGACCTTTTGTTTCCAGCCCAAACTCCTGGGTCATTTCAAACATCGTTTTACAAACAGGAATTTCTGAAGTTCTATCCAATTTTATAAAATCCGCACCTTCTTCAAAAAAGTGTTTCATCTTTTGTTTAAAGTAATCTACAGCTACTTCATCATCAAAATTTATATTGCCGCATAAAGTACCTTCTGCCTTATTCCCTTTTACGTGCATTGCAGTTGTTGTACTGTAGTTGTGCCAGGAACCTTTTTCCAGATAAACATCTTTAAAGAATCCCTTTTCATTAAAATCATTAAAAACTTCTTCGTTTCCAGTTTTGAAAATACAATCCCAGGTCCAGAAGCCGGCTTTAATATTTTTTTGTTTGAAGTAATTCCACATTGCTTTACGATCTGGATAACTAATAGTATCGCCAACAAAATCAATATACTTCTGCGGTCCTTTGCCTTTGTCCTGATAACTCCAGAACCAAGAATCAATCCAGTATGCATCGATTGGATAATCGTGTAAAATTATTTCATCAATTCTTTTTATGGTTTCAGTTTGATTTGTATATCCGCCATACAAAACACCAAAAGCCCATGCTGGTGGTATTACAACAGTTGTATCGATTGGTTCAATTAAACCATTTTCATTTATTATAATCTGTGCGGTTGAAAAAAAAGGTAACAATAAAAATACTGTAATAAATATATGGAATATTTTTATGTGAAGACTTTTCATTAAAATAGATTTTTCTTTTCTTAAAATAATTTCAGTTGAAAAATAATATAAAGAAAAATAAAAAAGGCCCAGTTGCCTGAGCCTTAAAAAAACGATAACCTTCGAGGTTTCTGTTTTGTAACCTCGAAGGTTGCTTAAATAATTATTACTTAACCAATGTCATTTTTCTTGTTTGTGTAAATGAACCGCTTTCAATTTTGTAGATATACATTCCACTGTTAAGATCGCTTGCATCTAAGTTTAATGTATGTGTGCCTGTTTCTTTCATCTCGTTTACATGTGTTCTAATTTCCTGTCCAAGAATATTATAAAGAGTTAATCTTACCATTCCTGCTTGTGGTAGTATGTAACTAATTGTTGTACTTGGGTTAAATGGATTAGGATAGTTTTGAGTTAACTCGTACTTCTTAACACCATTAATATCAACTTCAATTGTTTTAGAATATTCAAACTGTCCATCATTATCAATTTGTTTTAGTCTGTAAGAATATTTTCCTGCATTAACTTTATCATCTACAAAAGAATAATCTTTTGGTGAGTTGCTGTTACCATTACCATTTACAAAACCAATCTTCTCCCAGTTCTCACCTCTTACTTCTTGCTTCTCACTTCTTTCAATCTCAAATCCATAATTATTAATTTCAGTAGCCGTATTCCAGCTTAACTTAACATCTTT
>CALLZX010000326.1 GCA_937858935.1 uncultured Ignavibacteriales bacterium
AAATATCATTTAAAGGGTGAAGGAAAATTAAATATAAATGATACTTATGTTTTTGATACAGGGAAAAATGAATGGAGTAATTATACAACCTGGCCTCCAAAAAATATTAGTGAAGTAAAATATTATTTTCAACCAGACGAAAAATTAAATAAGCAAGTTGCCATTATTCAAAATTCTTTTTCAGAATACTTGAATGATCCTTCTAACCCTATACCCTATACCGCCAAGTTTGAGGATTCAAAATCGTTTTATAATGAAGTCCATTTGATTGAAGATCAAAGATATATTTCTTCACGACCTGATGTCTTAACATTTGAAACTGAAGTGTTAACTCAGGATGTTACAATTGCAGGACCAATTATAGCAAACTTATTTGTCTCAACAACTGGAACAGATGCAGATTTTGTTGTTAAGATAATTGATGTTTATCCGGATAACGAAAATGATCCTGATCCGAATCCGGCTCAGGTGGAAATGGGTGGATATGAAAGATTAGTTCGTACGGAAATTATGCGGGGAAAATTTAGAAACAGTTATGAGTTTCCAGAACCATTTGATCCAAATAAAATTACAGAAGTAAAAATAAATCTGAATGATGCTTTTCATACATTCAAAAGTGGACATAAAATTCTGGTACAGGTATCATCATCATATTTCCCATTCTTTGATGTTAATCCAAATACATTTTGTGATATTTACTCAGCAGATAAAGATAAATTTGTTAAAGCGATGATTAAAATTTATCATAATAAAGATTTTGCAAGTTCTATTTCGTTTAAGATTTTAAAGTAAATTTATTTTAAGTGTAATATTTGTAGTTGGTCATCCTTCGAATCCGCTCAGGATGACATTATTAATAAACTAAAAATCCTAAGTCACACTGAGCGAAGTCGAAGTGTGACACTGTTAAATTTAAAGAGTTAACCAATGAAAAATTTAATAATCCTTTTTTGTTTGTTCTTTACCTTCTTACCTATTCAATTGTTTTCCCAAACTTTTTTTGGAAATGAACCACTCGCTCACACTTACTCGATAGTTGCTCGCGATCCTCAAACCGGTGAAATGGGAGTTGCTGTTCAATCGCATTGGTTTTCGGTAGGGTCAATCGTTGCGTGGGGAGAAGCCGGGGTTGGTGTTGTTGCAACACAATCATTTGTTAATCCGTCTTTTGGGCAGCGAGGACTTGAACTTCTTAAAACTGGAAAGACAGCACAAGAAGTTGTTGATGAGTTAATTGCTTCAGATGAAGGAAGAGATGTAAGACAGTTAGCAATCGTGGATTCTAAAGGAAATTCTGCGGGTTACACAGGAGCAAAATGGATTTCTGAAGCTGGACATTTCGTTGGCAAAGGTTACTCAGTACAAGCTA
>CALLZX010000327.1 GCA_937858935.1 uncultured Ignavibacteriales bacterium
GATTTCAGGATTATCGTGATACTTTGCACCACGTGCATCAATTCTCCAGAGATCAGCTACCGTTAAAATGATTATAACAAGAACAAGTATATCTGCACTAATTTTTTTATTTACATAAAATACTCCACCCCAAAAAACAATGCTTAAAAAGGCAAAAGCAATTAAAAGATCACTTATAAACATGTTGGCCGTGTATTCTGAGAATGCCTGTAGGTATTGTGCTTTTTGCTGATTGGCAGCTTGAATACCAGCAGCAAACTCATTAACCCTTGTAATAAACCAACTTGACAATGCACTGTTAGTTAGTAGAGATAGAATAAATATTCCCGTAAATGCATATGCCGAATATTTTAGAAGTAAAATTACTTTATTGTCAGGGTGTTCACGGAGAGAAACGATTTTCATAATTCCATAACCGGCTAAAACCGGCAATGAAAGCTGCACAAGTACCAAAATCATTGATGGGACTCTGAACTTATCAAAATACGGGAAATAGTAAAACATCAGATCGAAAAGCAAAGAAAAGTTTTTTCCGAATGAAATGAATAGTGCAATTGCTGATAGGATTGTAAGAAACTTTACAAATGGTTCTTTCCAGCAGGTAATAATTCCAAACAATGCTAAAAAGAAAACGATAACACCCATATACATCGCAACATCTACAAAAGGCATTTGCCCAAAATATGTGTTAACCTCATAATCCTGATTTTGTGTTAGAGGTCCATTATAAGTTGAATTTCCATAACCATAAAAAGAAGGAACAATAAATGTTAATATCTCTTGCGGAGAAAATGACCAATCTGTATGATAACTATAAAATTGCGATTCACTTTGTTCTGTTTTGCCGGTATTTATTTCGTTAATACTTTTTCCGCCTCTTGTAGAGTAAGGTGTGTACTCATATATCTGTGTAAGATTATCAGCAGATATTAATACTGCAATAACTGAAGCAGCAATGAAAAGTCCCGCTGATTTAACTAATCTTATATTTCTTTCTTTATCCTTATTGATTAAGAATCTAATGAAAAAGAAGATATAATAAATTGCAACCGCAAAAAGTGTGTAGAAGATTATTTGAACATGAAATCCTTGAATGAACAACTGCAGTACAATTATTAATGTTAAGGCATAAATAATTTTAATCTTTTCCTCAAACTTCAACAGAATAAGAAAGATCAGAGGATACATACAAATTGAAGTAAGTTTTGTAACGTGGCCAATATATAGAAAGACTATCAAGCC
>CALLZX010000328.1 GCA_937858935.1 uncultured Ignavibacteriales bacterium
TCAAATTGGAGATTATACAGAACCAATTCCTAATCCAGGTGGATTCTCAATTTTAAGACTTGATATTAAAGATCCTGCAAGAATAAAAACTTTTGAGGAAGCTAAACCGGAAGTATCCGGTGGTTTTCAGGAATTTGAGAGTAAGAGACTTGAAAATGAATATATAGAGTCGTTGAAGAAAAAGTATATGCCTATCATTAATTATGATGAATTGCGAAAAGCATTTAAACAAAACGTTAACTAAAATACTTTTTCTTCTTGGAGTGCTTGTTTTTGCAGCATGTTCTGAAGAACAAAAGAAAGATGATTTTATAGCCCGCGTTAATGATTCATATCTATCCAGGGAAGATTTTGCTTCCCTGGTAGATACTTCTGACCTTAATCAAGATCAAAAGGCACAACTAATTAAAAATTGGATATATCAGGAAATCCTATTTCAAGCTGCAGAAAAAAAAGGCATTACTAATCGTGAGGATTATAAAAAGATCCTTAAAAAATCATCATACGAATTAGCTGCGGCAATGTTAATTAATGATTATTCATATTCAGAAGAAGTTAAATTTTCTGATGATGATATTGTTAATTATTTTGAGGAGAATAAGAATTATTTCCGTACAAGTGCAAACTTATATCTTTTGAATAAGGCTGTATTTAATGTTGAGGATAAAGCAATAAAATTCAGACAACTTGCTTTAGATAGTGATTGGAAAAAAGCGATTAGTGTTTTTGTAAGTGATTCATCACTCGTGAAAAATACTACTTCAAATCTGATAGATGAAAATAGTATTTATCCAGTTCAGTTATCCAGAATTATTAGTGACTTTTACCCTGAAGAAATTAGTATTGTATTTGCAGATAAACCTGGATATTATTCAGTTGTCCAATTGTTAAAAAAATTCAGTAAAGAAACAATACCGCCATTTGATATCATTAAACCTAATGTTGAAAAAAGATTTCTGGCTGAGAAGAAAAAAAAGATTATTGAAGAATACCTTAAAGAGCTTTACTCCCAAAATGAAATTGAGATAAAAAAATGAAAATAAAAATTGTTGCTTTTATATTATTATTTACAATTTATTTGTCTGCTCAAGAAGCGATTGATAAAATAGTTGCTGTCGTAGATAATGAAATAATTTTGCAAAGCGAACTAGACTTCCAAACAGGAATATTTGCTTCTCAGCGACAACTCGATCCAAATACACCCGGTTTAAAAGAGCAATTATTGAATTCTATGATAGAGGAAAAACTTATATATGCTCAGGCAGATCTGGATTCAATAACTGTTACTGAAGATGATATAAATCAGAGGATTGACTATCAGATCAATTCTTTTGTCCAACAGTACGGATCTATTGCAAACATAGAGAAAATCTATGGGATGAGCATTGATAGAATTAAGCGAGAATTGCGAGATGAGGTTCGTAAAAGTTTGATGTCGCAAAGACTGCAAGAAAAAAACTTTGGTAAAGTACAGGCGAGTAGAAGAGAAATTGAAGAATTTTTTAACACTTACAAAGACAGCATTGGAACGATTCCTGAAAAAGTAACTATCTTTCATATATTTCAGAATCCTAAGGCGAGTGAAAAGTTAAAAAAGATATTTTATGGTAAAGCATTATCATTATTAGATTCTATTAAGGCTGGCGCTGATTTTTCTGAACTAGCTAAGAATAATTCAGACGATCCGGGAAGTGCAGCACAAGGCGGAGATCTTGGATTTGTTAAAAAAGGTGTGTTTTATCCTGAATTTGAGGAAGCTGCATTTAAATTAAATGTTGGTGAATTATCTGGGGTTGTAGAATCACCAGTTGGTTTTCATATTATACAGTTGTTAGAAAAACGTGGGGAGTCAATTAATACACGACACATTCTAATTAAAATAAAAGCTGATGAAAATGCTGATTTGCAAACAATTGATTTTCTCTCCAGCCTTAGAGATAGTATCCAAAAAGGAGTTGGAACATTTCAAGAATATGCTAAAAAATATAGCGAGGACAAAGAAACTGCCCCATTTGGTGGCGAACTAGGTAACTTTTATATAAGTCAATTAGATAAGGCATTACTTGATGCTGTTGGAAAATTAAAACAAGGGGATATTGGTTTTCCCAGAAGACTAGAATATGCGCCTGGTACTTATGGTTATCATATTGTATGGCTTCAGTCCAGAATTCCGCAGCACAAAGCTAGTTTAACTGATGATTACGCAGAAGTAAAAAAACTTGCTGATGAAAATAAAAAACAAAAAGAATATACTAAGTGGATTGAGACAATAAAGAGCAAAATATTTTGGGAAGTAAGAATTTAAATAGATAGGATTTTAAGTGAGCAAATTAGGTTCAGAAAATAATGATGTTCAGTTGGTTGAACAGCTTAATAAAAAAGTAACTGAAATAAAATCTGAAATAGCTAAAGTAATTGTTGGTCAGGATGAGATTATTAATCAACTTATTATTTCGCTTTTATCTCGCGGACATTGTTTATTAGTGGGTGTACCAGGTTTAGCAAAAACACTGCTAATTAAAACTCTTGCAGAAGTTATGGATTTAAAGTTTAGCAGGATTCAGTTTACACCGGATCTTATGCCTAGTGATATTACTGGAACTGAAATTCTTGAAGAAGATATTGCTACAAAGAAAAGAAATTTTAGGTTTATATCGGGACCAATCTTTGCAAACATTATTCTTGCTGACGAGATTAATAGAACTCCACCTAAAACTCAGGCAGCATTGTTAGAGGCAATGCAAGAACACAAAGTAACTGCAGCCGGACATACATATCAATTACCCGAACCATTTTTTGTTCTTGCAACTCAAAATCCAATTGAACAAGAAGGAACTTATCCATTACCAGAAGCTCAGCTGGATAGATTTATGTTTAATTTGTGGTTAGAGTATCCTTCTGTTGAAGATGAGATAAAAGTTGTTCAAACGACTACAAGTGAATATAAACCCAGTTTGAACAAACTTGTTTCTTCTGATGAATTGATATCATTTCAAGATCTAGTTAGAAAAGTTCCTGTTGCACCGAACGTAATTGAATTTGCAGTTAAAGTTTCTAATATGACTAGACCAATAAATGGAAATGCGCCAAAGTATGTTAAAGATTGGGTAACCTGGGGAGCCGGCCCAAGAGCATCTCAATATTTAGTTATGGCTGCAAAAACACGATCGATTATTCAAGGAAGATTTACACCCAACATTGATGACATAAAAGCATCAATGCTTCCGGTTTTACGACACAGAATTATTACAAATTTTAGTGCTGAGGCTGAAGGAATATCTTCAGTAGATGTGATAAAAAGAGTTGAAGCTGAAGCTTAACGTAATCTTACTATAGCTTAACAATCGAATAATTTTTATAAGCAAAATAGACTTCTTTTACAGCAGTTTTAATTACTGTAGCTGTTGGTACCGCTAACAACATTCCAATCAAACCAAACAATTCACTACCGATTATGATTAGCAGAATAATAATTATCGGATGCATATCTACACTTTTTGAAAATACATAAGGCTGAACAAATCCATTATCTAAAGTATAAGTTAAAGCAACAATCATCATTATTAATGGCACTTGAGACAAATCACCTGTCTGCATTATAGATAGAACTATGGCGGGAATTCCACCGATAACTGGACCAAAATAAGGGACAAGATGACCTATTCCTGCAATAACACCAAGAGGAAGAGCGTTGGGCAATCCGATAAAATAAAATCCAAAGCCTATTGCAATGCCAACAAACGTTGCATCAAAAATCCAACCTCGTACAAATCTGCCAAGTTGCAGACTTATTCTTTTAAGAATCCAATAAGACATTTCGAAATACTTGTTTGGAACAATGTGAATTAATCCTTTTTGGATAACAGCACTATCTTTAAGAAGATAAAAAGTTATAAACGGAACTATAACTAAAAACGCAGCTATCGATACAATACCGCTTACATATTGGGTTATATGATTTATTGCATCATTAAATGATGTTGAGATTATTCCCTGCACTTTAAGAGAAAGTTCACCTTTGTGGAAAAGGGGAAAGACACTTAAGATCTTTTTCTCAATTACATTAAGTTCTTCGTTAAGTGAAAAATCCTTAAGAGAAATTATTACTTGATCCATCTGGTAAAATAATTTAGGTATTACGAAGGACAGACCAAGATAAAGTAGAAATCCAAAAACAATAAAAACGATTAGAGTTGAAAAGGTTCTTGTAAATCCTTTGCCTTCTAACACTCTGACAAATGGAGCAAAAATAAAACCAAGAAGAACTGAAATTGATATTAATACCAGAACATTAACCAGTAAAAATGCAAAGTAAAAAAGTAATACTGATCCGAGTAAAGATAGTAGAATTCTAGAATTTCTTTTATTTAGTAATTCCATAAAAATCAGCTAACCGCTTCTATTCTTTTAACTGAGGGTACTTCGCGCATAATTGCTCTTTCAATTCCGGCTCTTAATGTCATAATTGATAACGGACAAATTTCGCAAGCACCAAGTAATCTCACTTTTACAATTCCGTCGTCAGAAATATCTACTAATTCAACATCACCATTATCAGCCTGCAAATATGGTCTTACACTGTTTAGCGCTTTTTGTATTTCGTTTTTCATTACAAGTGTTAGTGGCTGTATTTTAAGTCAGAAATGCAAAATTGTCATTCCCACAAAAGTGGGAATCTATCTAGCATCCTGTAATCTGGATTCCCGTTTTAACGGGAATGACACATAAATCTTTACTTGTGAAACAGCCTCCTTATTTGTTAGTAAATATTGTTGAAAAAAATAATTAATGCAAAATTAATCTTCATCACCAAGAAGAATTTCTATTTTTTCAGACGCATTAGAATTTCTAATATTAACTTGTTCAGTAAGCTTTCTAGAAATATCCATTAGAATTTTTGTCTCGTTGGCATCAGGAATTCCAAATACCATAGGAACACCGTTATCTCCACCTTTTCTTATTCTTGGATCAATTGGAATACCACCAAGTAAAGTTGCGTTTAATTCCTGGCAAATTCTTTCTCCGCCGCCAGAACCAAAAATATCATATTTGTTTCCAGTATCAGGCGCGATGAAGTAACTCATATTTTCAACTACACCAAGAATAGGAACATTTACTCTTTCAAACATCTTTAATGCTTTTCGTGCATCAATCAGAGAAACTTCTTGCGGTGTGGTTACAATTACAGCTCCGGTTAACGGAATTGTCTGAACTAATGTTAATTGAATATCACCAGTTCCGGGGGGAAGATCAAAAATTAAATAATCTAATTCACCCCAATCCACATCGGTCATAAACTGCTTTATCGCACCGCTCGCCATTGGTCCACGCCAGATGATCGGAGCTTTATCATCAACAAGCAAACCGATAGACATAAATTTAATTCCATGATTTTCCAGCGGGATCATTTTAACAGAATTTTCTGCCTGATAAACTTTTGGTTTGTCATTTAATCCGAGCATCAATGGAATACTTGGTCCATATATATCTGCATCGATCAAACCAACGCTGGCGCCATCTTTTGCAAGAGCAACTGCAAGATTAACAGCTACCGTGCTTTTGCCAACACCGCCTTTACCGCTTGCAATGGCGATAGTATTTTTTACCCCGGGCAACACAGCATCTTTTCGTGCATCTTTATGTGTAGAAACCGTTGGAGTTGATTTGGCGAGAATATTCAATTTAACATTCTTTAGTTCGTTGAAATCCTTCTTTAGTTGATTTACAATAAGATTCTTAATCTCATCTGAGTTATTTGCAAGCGAAATTTCGAATGATAAATCAGAATTGTTGAATTCAAATTTTCTGATTGAATTTAAAGTGAGTGAACTTGTATTAATTTTATCGTTACTGATATTTTTTAATGAATTTATTAAAGTACTTTTTGTTATCTCGAACATGTTACTTTCCTGTTTTCTTTTAAATAAACTAAATGACATTAATTATGTATATAACTTCTGATTTGATTTATGAGTTCAAATTATTTTTCAAATGGTTTTTGGGTTCTAACGCCCATTGCTTTAAGAGCGTGGTTCATGAGCCATTCCTGACTATTAACTTTTTTACTGGTTTCTTTTATCTCCGGGAAAACATAAGAACCATCAGACTGAAGGATTCTTGCTTTAACATTGTCCTTTAATGAAACTTTTATCAAGGTCTTAATAAGTTCATCTTTTAGTCTAGGATTTTCTATGGGGAATGCAACTTCAACTCTTCTATCCAGATTTCTCTGCATCATGTCTGCACTGCTTAAATATACTTCCTCAGCGCCATTGTTATAAAAATAGAATAATCTACTATGCTCCAAATATCTTCCAACAATACTGCGTACTTCAATATTTTCGCTAAGACCAGTTACACCGGGAACAAGACTGCAAACACCTCTTATTATTAATTTAATTTCAACTCCTGAATTAGAGGCTTCATATAAGGCACAGATAATAGCAGGATCAACTAACGAATTTAATTTCATTATTATTTTAGCTTCTTTACCTGCATTAGCATTATCAATTTCTCTATTAATAAGTTCGATAAATTTTTCGCGCATATTAACCGGAGAAACAAATAACTTTTTATATTCTTTTTGTTTAGAATATCCTGTTAAGAAATTAAAAATATCTGAAACATCACTGCATATGTCATCATCAGAAGTAAAGAATCCTAAATCTGTGTATAATTTTGCAGTTGTAGCATTATAATTTCCTGTTGCAAGATGAACATATCGTTTTACACCATCATATTCTTTACGCACAACTAAAGTCATTTTGGCATGTGTCTTTAATCCCACTAGACCATAAACAACGTGTACCCCAACTTTTTCTAGTGCACGGGCCCAATAAATATTATTCTGTTCATCAAATCTTGCCTTTAACTCAACAAGTACTGCAACTTGCTTACCCATTTCTGCGGCTTCAATCAAACATCTAACAATTGGTGAATCAGGTCCAACTCTATATAGTGTTTGTTTAATAGCTAAAACATCAGGATCGAGTGCGGCCTTTTTTATAAAATCAATTATTGGTGAAAATGAGTGATACGGGTGATGCAGCAGAATATCTTTTTGTCTTATTATAGAAAAATAATCATCTTCTTCTTCAAATACCTTTGGAATGACCGGGTAAAAGGGCTTTTCCTTTAATTGATGAAGCGGTAGTTTAAATAAACCCATTACATCACTTAAACCTAAAGGACCATCTGAAACATGAACATCATCTTTGGTTATCTGCAGATTGTCTATTAATGTGTTTAACATAAAATCAGGTACGGGATGACCAACCTCTAATCTTACAACACTGCCAAATCTACGCTGTTTAATATTTTCTTCAATTACGCTTAGGAGATCATCCGCTTCATCTTCCTGAAGTTCAATATCAGTATCACGTGTAATTCTAAATCTATGTGCTTCAACGATTTCCATCCCCGGGAAGAGCAAAGGTAGATTAGCCTTGATAATATCACCAAGCCACATATAAGTTGCAGTAAAGTTCCCGTTGCTTCCAATAGACTTTTTTGGTTCAATTATGTTATCTATCTGTAATAATCTGGAAAGTATGCTTGGCACTTTAACTCTGGCAAAATGATTTTCACCATTTGGTTTTCTTATAAGAATTGCGAGGCTTAAACTTAAATTTGAAATGTAAGGAAACGGTCTGCCAGGATCGAATGCAAGTGGAGTAAGTACCGGATAAATTTCCTTTTTAAAGTACTCTGTAAGATTTGCTTTGTCATCATCAGTTATATCATCCAAAGAAAGTAGTTTTACGTTGTTCTCATTTAATGAGGGAACAATATAATCCATCCAATAATTATCTAAAGTTTTAAGTAGTGGTTTTAGAGTTTTTTCAATTTTTTTAAGTTGTTCAATTGGCGTTAAACCGTCTATTGATGGTTCATCTACATTTGCTGCTATTTGCTCTTTTAATCCCGAAATTCTTATCATATAAAATTCATCAAGATTTGAACAGAAGATGGAAATGAATTTTACTTTTTCTAGAAGTGGCAATTCAGGATTCAGAGCTTCTTCTAAAACTCTTTTGTTAAACTCAACCCAGCTTAAATCTCGGTTTATATAATTTTCTGGTTTGCTGTATTTTTTTAATAATTCTTTTGCATTCATATAAAACTACTCCATTCGCGCACAAATATAACATAAATTGTACCTTTTTGCTGTGCTTTTCTAGTGACTAAAAATGGCCTTTACCGCAATATTATACAATTTAAATAAAAGAATTGACCAATTTATTATGATTGGTACAAAACTAAATAAAGATAAGAATTAAAGCGGGCGATCTCTCACCCGCAGTTACCAAATTATGCGTTCGGCGGGGTTGGTTCCGTTGGCGTTTCTTCCTCATCATCGCTTCCGCTGTTACGTATAAAACTCTGATCAAAGAAATCCATACATCTATCAACATCACCAATAAACATTG
>CALLZX010000329.1 GCA_937858935.1 uncultured Ignavibacteriales bacterium
AATAACCATTAGAGGATAATCCAAGCTGTTTAATAATCTTATTGTTTCCATCATATGTAGATGAATCAGTATAGTGATTCATCCAGGCATAACCATCCCAGATTTGCCAAAGCCATACAGTCTGGTTATTATTTTCATCAAAAGTGTATAATACTTTCCCCTCATTTATCCAGACAGAATCATCCCAGCGTTGTTCAACCTTTTCAATCTTATTATTATTTTCATCAAATTCAAATGAGTATTTATACTGATTTACCCAAATTGAACCATTCCAATGCTGTGAAAGATCTTCAGTTTGGTTATAGTTTTCATCATATAAATAAGAATTCTTTATAATTTCTACCCATGTAGAGCCGATCCACGATAGTCCTAATCTTTCAATTAGATTACTACTATCATCATAAGTAAATAAATCTTTAGTTCTGTTCACCCAGGCATTACCATACCAACTTTGGTAAATTATCTCAATTAGTAGAAACCCATTACCAAGATGTGATTTATTTATTATTGTCCTTGAATCAATTGCATTAGCTACTTCTTCTTCATAAAATTTTTTTTGTGAATTTCTTAATTCAGTCTGCCAATCCTTGATTTTAGATTTCAATAGTAAGAATTCTATTTGATTTGATTCTTGAAAATCATTTACTTTTTGTTTATGATTTTCTTGAAGTCTTCCTGATAATACTTCCGTAATATTTCTATTTTGAGAAAAAGTGGGAAGTGAAAATAATAAGGTAAGTGCTATAATTGAAAGGACAGGTTTCATTTTACTCTCCTATTGTCACCCAAAAACTAACAATTGGAAATACGAGTATCAAGGAATTATAAAACTAATAGTTGCTACAACTTCAATAAAATTATTGCACCAATACCAAATGCTAATGCAATTTTTCCATATAGATTTATCTGTTCTTTCCAAATCAAATAAGCCACAACTGCTGTAATAACAATTACTCCAATATTCATAACGGGAAAGACAACTATTGCAGGTAATTCAACCAATGCAGCAAGCAGAAAATTAATTGCAAGTACATTAGGAACTCCAAGCATTAAACCTAAATTAAAAGTTCCTTTATCAAACTTAATTTTTTTAATTATCAAATACAGTGTAGTGTAAATGAAAGCAGAAAAGAAAATTGTAAAAACAAATACTCCCTTTTCAGATATAGGAAAATTCTGTTCAAACATTTTCATTGATAAATCAACAAAGCCAATTCCAACTAAAAGTGAAAGCAAATAAATATACTTCCCTTTTCTTCCCTCAACAGTTCCGTGATTCTTAAGAGAGAGATAGAACAAATACAAAGTTATAAGTGCAAGACCAAATCCTA